>JAGOVZ010000039.1:14970-16755 GCA_018060485.1 Ottowia sp.
GCGAAAAAAGTGATGGCGAAGAAGGCCCCCGCGAAGAAAGCGGCACCAGCCAAGAAAGCCGTCGCCAAGAAAGCCCCGGCGAAAAAAGTAGCAGCGAAGAAAGCGGCACCGGCCAAGAAAGCCGCCGCCAAGAAAGCGCCTGCCAAGAAGGCGGCCCCGGCGAAAAAAGCAGCCCCGGCAAAGAAGGCCGCTGCCAAGAAAGCGCCTGCCCGCAAGCCTGCCCCTCCAGCGCAAACCACGCTGAACCCGCAGGCGGCCTGGCCTTTCCCGACCGCGGCCAAGCCCTGATCGACGCATTCACCCCGGCCCAAGCAGCCGGGGTCCTCGCAGCCCGGCACGATGCTTCGTGTCCGGGCTTCTTTTTTTGACTCGCGCGCGGCGACGTCGCTATGAAATCGGTAGCTGGAAGCGCTTGATGGACAAGCGCCGGCGCCTGTTTTTGTTTAAAGATCGGTCAGGATCGACGGCGCCACGCGGTAGTTCTGCGGGCCGCGGCTGGCGATCTTGAGCGCGCCCAAGCGGTTGCCCAGCGCAGCGCAGCGCGCCAGCGGCCAGCCCTGCTCCAGCCCGTACAGCAACGCGCCACGCCACGCATCGCCGCAGCCGGTCGGGTCGACCACGGCCTCGGGCTGCACGGCGGGCACGTGGGTGCGCTGGCCGTCTTGCCAGAGGTCGCAACCCTCGCCGCCCAGCGTCACGACCAGGCCCTGCACCCGGCGCGACAGCTCGGCCAGATCGACGTCCATGCGCTCGCACAACATGCGGCCTTCGTAATCGTTCACCGTGACCCAGGTGGCGAGTTCGACAAAGCGCGCCAGTTCGGCGCCGCCAAACATCGGCAGCCCTTGGCCGGGGTCAAACACGAAGGGGATGCCGGCGGCGTGAAACTGCGCCGCATGTTCCAGCATGGCATCGCGCCCGTCGGGCGAGACGATGCCCAGACGCAGATCCGCGCGCGCCTCGATGCGGGTGCGGTGCGCCTGCATCATGGCGCCGGGGTGAAAGGCGGTGATCTGGTTGTTGTCACGGTCGGTCATGATCATGGCCTGCGCGGTGTAGGTGTCGTCGATCTGGCGCACGAACTCGGTGCCGATGCCCAGCGTGCGCAGGCGCTCAAGATAGTCGGCGCCGTCGTTGCCCAGCGTGGCCATCGGCAAAGGCGCGCCGCCCAGTTGCTGCATGGCGTAGGCGATGTTGCCGGCGCACCCGCCAAAGTCGCGCCGCAAGTCGGGCACCAGAAAAGACACGTTGAGGATGTGCAGCTGGTCGGGCAGGATTTGCTCGGCAAAGCGGCCCTCGAAGCTCATGATGGTGTCGAACGCGAGCGAGCCGCAAATCAGGGTGGCCATGGTGAATCAGTTGGACGAAAAATGAAGAAGGTGCAGCGGCGGCGAAGCCGCCGCCGCGTCAGGGATAGAAGGCCATCAGGCGATAGCCGACGATGGCGCCGGGATTGGGGATGTCGTTGACCTTCAACTCGTTGGTGCCGCTGAACTCGCCGTGCGCACCCAGCGTCGCCGGCGCGCCCAGTTCGGCCGCGCTCACCACGCGGCGCAGTAGCGGCTGGTCTTGCGCATCGGTCAAGGTCAACTCCAGCGCGGGCGTGGCCACGGCGATGTCGGCCATGTTGCGCAGCGTGACGCCGAAGCGGAAGGTGTTGGTGTTGACGCGGTTGAAGGCGGAGCTGTCAATCACGACCGCGTCCGGCATCCGGTAAGGCGCCAGCCGGCAGTCCACCGGCTTGCAAACGGCTTGCAGCAGTGGCACCAGCCGCGGCTCGCGCGC
>JAGOVZ010000176.1 GCA_018060485.1 Ottowia sp.
GCGTAGATGCCCAGGGTGATGTCGGCGTCGCGCCGGCTGCGGAAGATGGGCGCGGCGCCGGTGTTGGGGTTGACGCGGGCAAAGTCGGCGGCCGTCAGCAGCAGCGTGCGTTCGGGCTCGGTGTCCAGCTCGTCCAGGCTGTGCAGAAAGAAGGCGCAGCGCGTCTGCGCGAAGGCGCGTTCCGGGCCGCCGAACAGCAGCACGCAGAACTTGAAGCGCGAGTCCACGTCAGGGAACAAGCCTTTGCGGTTCTCGAAGTCGAACAAGACGCCCAGCCGCCCGGTTTCGCTTAAAGATCGGAAGAAGGGCGCCGCGCCCTTGTCGGCGGCAATGCCGCTGGGGGTGACCAAGGCCACCAGCCCGTCGGGCGCGGCCAGGGTTTGCGCGCGTTCGACGAACAGGCTGTACAGATTGACGTCGCCGCCGCCCAGCAGCGGGTAGTCGCCGCTGCCCAGCTTGCCGGTGCCGACCACGCGCGCCTGCGTTTCAGCCGTGGCGGCGGCCTGCGCATAGGCTTGCCACAGCGGCGCGTTCTTCTGTTGCAGGGCGGTGATCAGGGCCTTGCGGTCGGCGGCGCGCGGCTGTGCGGCGATGGAGAGGTCGCGCTCGGCAAACCACTCGACCTGTTGCAGCTTGATGCGGTCCCACGGCGGATTGCCCAGCACGATGTCGAAGCCGCCGCGCCCGCCGGGGCCGAACACGGTGGGAAAGCGCGTCCACCAGTGGAAGAAGGTTTCGCGCGCGGCCAGCTCGCGCGCTTGTTTCATGAGGAAATTGGCCGCTTGCGCAGGCCCATCCTGCGCAAGCAGCTCTCCTTTTGAGAGCGTTGCCACCAGATTGAGTTGCGGATCAAGCAAACGCGCCAGCGCCGCCTGGCGCTCGGGCTGGTCTTTCAGCAGCTTGGTCAACTGGCTGTTTTTGGCCACCGGCCAACCCGGAATCAGCCAACGCAGCGCGCGCCAGAAGTCGAGCACGGCGTGGATGGGCGCCAGTTGCCGGTTGGCCTCTTCAGCCAGCGCCTGCGACTGGTGGACTTCGCCGATGTCGGCGTCGGTCAGGTCGGCCACCTGGGCAATGGCGTCGGCGGCCAGCTTCAGGCGCTGCATTTCGCCTTGCTGAAACAGCGTGCCCAGCGCGTGCAGGCCGCGCTCCACCACCTCGAAGCGCTCGCCTTGCAGGCTGTCGCCGGTTTGCAGATGGTGGTCAAGAAAGCTGAGCGGCGCGCCCACCGTGAAGGTGTGCAGCCACAGCGCGGTTTTGGCCAGCTCCACCGCCATGGGGTTCTTGTCCACCCCGAAGATGGTTTTCTTCAGGATCATGCGGCGCACGATGTGGCGGTCGTCCAGTTGCGCGTCGGTCACCGCCCAGCCGTGGGTGGCGGCGTTTTGCTTGATGGCGCGGCGAATCTGGGCAATGCGGCCCAGCACCGGGCTTTGCCAGGGGCGGCCGGCCTCGGCCAGGTGCGCCGCCCAGGGCTGGGCGTTGACGCTTTCGCTGGCGCTGGTCATGGCTTCCAGCACGCGGTCGGCCAGAAAGTCGACCAGCGTCACCAGAAAGTGGCCGCTGCCCATGGCGGGGTCGCAAATCTTCAGCTCCAGCAACTGGCTGGCGGGGTCGATCGAGGCCATGCCGGCATCGGGGTCGCCGTCGAGCGCCTGCCACTGGGGGTTGGACAGCGTGGCGCGCTTCTTCCAGCCGGCCAAGCGCTGCTCAAATGCGGCCTGCTTCTCGCGCGCCAGCAGGCCCACCGATTCGCGCAGCACCAGGCGCACCAGGTCGTCGTGCGTGTAATAGCTGCCCGATACCTTGCGCGCAAAGCTGGCGGGCTGCGCCACCAGGCGGTTGATTTCGGGCTTGTCCTTGTAGTCGTCCTTGGCCTGCACTTCGTGCACCAGCGCGTATTCGAGCAGGCGCTCGTAAATGCCGCCCAGGTGCGAGACGGACAGGTCGCGGTAGTTGATCCAGCCGCGCGTGACTTCTTCGGTGCGGCGCGACAGCGCGTCGATGATGGGCGCCATCACCTTGTCGGGCACGTGGGTGCGCTCCAGCAAGGGCGAGCGGCTGCGGTGGAACAGGCCGCCGTTGTAGGCCGGCATGCCGATGGTGTCGTCGCCCTTGTCGATCAGCAGGAAAACGCCTTGCAGCTTCAGCCAGATATGACTGAGCGTGCTCGAAAACGTCGCCCCCGAGTCCACCCGGTCGCGCACGTCCTCGCGGATGCGGCGCACGCTGTATTCGGCGTAGCGCTCGTCGCGCACCGGCAGCAGGTTGCGGTCTTCGGCGTAGAACAGAAACAGCAGGCGGTACAGCAGCACCAGCGCGGCTTCGCGCACTTCATCCAAGTAGGCCGGCGTGAACTGCGGCCGCGTGAACTGGCCGTAGCCGATGGTGTGGGTCTGCGCATGCAGATCGGCCTTTGCCAGCGCATCGGCCAGTTGGGCAAACACGTTGTCGAACACGCGCTGCCCCAGGTTTTGCGCCACCTGCTCCTGGTACAGCCGTGCCTCGGTCTGCGCGTAGGCGTGCAGGGTGCGGCCGGCCGCATCCCAGTCTTGCGGCAGAAAGGCAGCGCGGCCGAAGAACAGCAGGAACAGGCGCAGGGCGTGGTCGGGCGCGGGGTCGTCAAAGTCGCCCTGCGCGCCGGGCACGCCCAGGGCGAGCGCCAGGTTGAGCTCAAAAAACTCTTCGGCGCGCGAGCGGGCGTCTTGCCAGTACAGGCGCCACACGGCGCCGTTGGTCAGCACGCCCCACTTGACGCGGCGGTCGCTCACCACATCGGCGCGGCTCAAATAGCGCAGCATTTGCGACGAGGGCGCGTCGGGGTCTTGCGGCTCGGCGGGGTCGCCCCGGTCGAGCGCCCGCAGCCAGCGCTTGGCCTCCAGCAGGGCGATGCCGTGGCGCAGGCGCTGCTCGTCTTTCGGCAGGGCGAGCGCCTGCTCTTTGGACTGCCGGTTGGCAAACAGCAGCCAGTCGGGCACGTCCTCGCGGCGCTTGGCCGACAGGTTGACTTGCGGCAGCGCGCTGTCGTCCCAACCCAGCGCGCCCAGCACGGGGGAGATCAGCTCGGCCTCGGTCTGCGCTTCGTTGAGGGCCGAGTCGGCGTCGCGCCCGCTGAACACCGCGTGCAGGCGGGCGCGGAAGCTGGCCACCGCCTCATCGGTGAGGGCCTGCCAGGCGGGCGTTTCGCGCACGCCGCGCAGCAGAAAGTCTTGTGAAAAAAGCTGGCCTTGCATGGCGGAGGGGGCTTACGCGCGTAACAGCACGGCGCAGTGTAAGCGGGGGCGCTCAGCCCAACGGCAGCGCCGTGCCGCTCTTGACCTCTTCCATCACCGCATAGGTGCGCGTCTCGCGCACGCCGGGCAACTGCCACAGCACGCGACCGGCAAAGGCGCGGTAGGCGGCCATGTCGGCCATGCGGGTCTTCAGCAGGTAGTCGAAGCCGCCGGCCACCATGTGGCATTCCATCACCTCGTCGTGCACTTGCACGGCGGCCTTGAATTCGTCGAACACGTTGGGCGTGGTGCGGTCCAGCAGCACCTCGACAAACACCACCAGCCCGCGCCCGAGCTTGGCCGCGTTCAAATCGGCGTGGTAGCCGACGATGAAGCCCTCGCGCGTCAGGCGCTGCACGCGCGCCAGCACGGCGGTGGGCGACAAGGCCACGGTTTCGGCCAGCTTGAGGTTGCTGATGCGGCCGTCGGCTTGCAGTGCGGCGAGGATGCGCAGGTCGATGCGGTCGAGGGCGGTGGTTTCCATGACCGAATATTGTGCTGTCCATCGGCCTTGAATTGGCTAAACATTCGGATTGATTGACTGAAAAATAGAGTCTTTGCGGTGTGGGAGCGGCGTTGGCCGCGATGGAGGTGGTGCCTGAAGCCCACGCTGCATCGCGGCCAAGGCCGCTCCCACAAAGTCCACGCACCGCCTGCCGCCATGACCACAGCCGATCCCTTCGCCGCCCTGCACGCCGAACTGGCACCTCAAAGCGCCTTGCGCGACGCCATCACCGCCGCCACGCGCCGGCCTGAGGCGCAAGCGCTGGCGCCGCTGCTGAAGCAGGCGCGGCTGCCGCCCGATCAGGCGCAGGCCGCGCACGACCTGGCGCATCGTCTGGCCGACACCCTGCGCCAGCGCAAACGCGCCGCCGGGCGCGCGGGCATCGTGCAGGGGCTGCTGCAAGAGTTCGCGCTGTCGTCTCAGGAAGGCGTGGCGCTGATGTGCCTGGCCGAGGCGTTGCTGCGCATCCCCGACAAAGCCACGCGCGATGCGCTGATCCGCGACAAGGTGGGGCGCGGCGACTGGCAGGCGCATTTGGGCCAAAGCCCGTCGCTGTTCGTCAACGCCGCTGCCTGGGGCTTGCTGCTGACGGGCAAGCTCGTCGCCACGCACAGCGAGGCGGGGCTGGGCAGCGCACTCAAGCGCCTGACCGCCAAGGGCGGCGAGCCGCTGATCCGCAAGGGCGTCGACATGGCGATGCGCATGATGGGCGAGCAGTTCGTCACCGGCGAGACGATTGCCGAAGCGCTGCAGCACGCACGCGGGCCCGAGGCCGAGGGCTTTCGCTATTCGTATGACATGCTGGGCGAGGCGGCGTTGACCGCCGACGATGCGGCGCGCTATCTGCACAGTTACGAAGCCGCGATCCATGCCATCGGGCGCGCTTCCAACCAGCGCGGCGTGATCGACGGGCCGGGCATCTCAATCAAGCTCTCAGCCCTGCATCCGCGCTACAGCCGCGCGCAGCGGGCGCGCGTGCTGGCCGAGCTGTACCCGCGCGTGCTTCAGCTGGCGCAACTCGCACGTCGGTACGACATCGGCCTGAACATCGATGCGGAAGAGGCGGATCGGCTGGAGCTGTCGCTCGATTTGCTCGAAAAGCTGTGTCACGAACCGTCGCTGGCTGGCTGGCACGGCATCGGCTTCGTCATTCAGGCGTACCAGAAGCGCTGCCCGTTCGTGATCGACTGGCTGGTTGATCTGGCGCGCGCCAGCGGCCACCGCCTGATGGTGCGGCTGGTGAAGGGCGCGTACTGGGACAGCGAGATCAAGCGCGCGCAGGTCGATGGGCAGAGCGACTACCCGGTCTACACGCGCAAACCGCACACCGACGTGAGCTATCTGGCCTGCGCGCGCAAGCTGCTGGCGGCGCCCGACGCCATCTACCCGCAGTTCGCCACCCACAACGCGCACAGCGTGGCAGCCATCGTGCAGATGGCGGGCCCTGAAAGCTGGGCGCCAGGCCAGTACGAATTCCAGTGCCTGCACGGCATGGGCGAGCCGCTGTATGAGCAGATCGTGAGCGGTCAGCTTGGCCCCCAGCGCCCGTGCCGCATCTACGCGCCGGT
>JAGOVZ010000177.1 GCA_018060485.1 Ottowia sp.
CGTAACACCTTGGGGCTATGATTGACGCCTTGTGACGGAGGTCGAGGGGCGTGGAGGTGCGCGCCGCCACCCTACCAAGGTAGGGTATGGGCGGCCGGCGTGTCGTGGCACGATCCAGCGGCTGTTTTTAGTTGTGCCGTTTTGCGGCCTGAACCCTGGAGTTGATCGGATGTCATCGAAGACGAAACTGGCCGTGCTGGCCGCCGTCGGCGCCGCCGCCTTGCTGGCCGGCTGCGAAACCACCAACATGAAGATGGGCAGCGCCGGCAGCGGCGACACCGTGGCCACCGGCGGCGCCGGCGGCGCCACCTCGAGCGGCGAGAACTCGCAGCTTGAAAAATGCCCCTCGTCGCTGGGCACCGTGTCGCTGGTCGAGAACGAAAACGCCGGCTGGTACACCATCCTGCGCAACGAATACCGCCTGCCGCCCACCGCCAACCTGCTGCGCCTGATGATCCAGCAGTCCAACTGCTTCATCGTCGTCGAGCGCGGCGCCGCCGGCATGCGCGCCATGAGCCGCGAGCGCGAGCTGATGCAATCCGGCCAGATGCGCGGCGGCAGCAACTTCGGCGGCGGCCAGATGGTGGCGTCGGACTACGGCCTGTCGCCCGAGATCATCTTCAGCGAAGACAACACCGGCGGCGGCATGGCCGCGCTGGGCGGCTTGATCGGCGGCGGCCGCGGCCGCGCCCTGGGCGCCATCGGCGGCGCCACCAAGACGCGCGAAGCCGCCGCCATGCTGACGCTGGTGGACAACCGCTCGGGTGTGCAAGTCGGCGCCTCGCAAGGCAGCGCTTCCAAGACCGACTTCGGCGGCATGGCCGGCCTGTTTGGTGTCGGCGGCGGTGCGGGCCTGGGCGGCTACCAGAACACGCCGCAGGGCAAGGTCATCTCTGCCGCCTTCATGGACGCCTACAACCAGATGGTGCGCGCGGTCCGAAACTACCGCGCGCAAAGCGTGCAAGGCCAGGGCCTGGGCGGCGGTGGTCGTCTGGGCGTCGATGGCGGCGCCGCGCCGAGCCAGACCTACACGCCTGAAAACGCGCCACGTCAGCCGGCACGTCGCCGCCGCTGATGGGCGCCCGGGCGCTGGCCGCTTGGGTCAGCGCCGGGATTGGGCAGTTTGAATATCAAGGGCCGCTTTAGCGGCCTTTGTCTTGAGCGCGTGGCCATCAGCGGCGCCAAGGACGTGGCTGTGTGGCACGGTCGCTTTAATTTTGCTTGATTGGCAAGAAGTCTCAGACGACGCATGCGTTCCGTCATCAGCCTTGTGGGAGCGGGCTTGCCCGCGATGGGGCGTCCTTGGGCCACACAACGGCTCCATCGCGGCCAAGGCCGCTCCCACACAGCATCTAAGACTTCTTGCCAATCAAGCAATTTTGATAGCTGCTCGCGCTGATCAGGCAAGCGCTGGCGCCTGATTCGATTCGGATTCTTGGGCGCCACCGGCTTGCGCGCGTCCAGTGGCGTGCCCCGCCACGCGCAGGTCATGCCGCCGCGCTACGATCAAGCGCATGCTCCGCCCTGAACCCAACTCAACCGCAGTTCGCCGCCCACGCTGTCGCGCCGCTCTTGCGCGGCCGCGGCCGCTGGCGGCGGCGCTCGCCGTGCTGCTGGCGGCCTGCCAGTCGATCGAGCCGCCACGCCCCGAGACCGACCCGTCGCAGCCGCCGCCCGCGCCCATCACGCCGCCGGCCAGCAGCCTGCCGCCGCAGGGCCAGGTGGTGACGGCGCCGCTGCCCGGCCGGCCGCCGCCCGCGCCCGTGATCGCCCCCGCGCGCATCGGCCTGCGCGAGGCGCAGAGCCTGCTGGCCGGCATGGGCTACGACCCGGGCGCGGCCGACGGCGTGGCTGGCCGCCGCACCACCGCGGCGCTGCGCGCCTTTCAGCGCGACCATGGCCTGCCGACCAGCGGCCGCCTGGACGACGCCACGCGCCAGGCGCTGGCCCGCCCAAGCCCGCGCTGATTGCTATTGAAAAAGAAGCTGTTCGCGCTCGCTGGACAAGCGCCCGCGCCGTTTTTCGCTTAAAGCGAGAACACCTTGCCCGGGTTCATGATGTTGTCCGGATCCAGCGCCTGCTTGATGGTGCGCATCATCGCCACCGCGCCGACGCCGGCCTCGTCGACCAGAAAGCCCATCTTGTGCAGCCCCACGCCGTGCTCGCCGGTGCAGGTGCCGCCCAGCGCCAGCGCGCGCGCCACCACCTGGTGATTGAGCTGCTCGGCGCGCGCGCGCTCGTCGGCATCGTCGGGGTCGATCAGGTAACCCATGTGGAAGTTGCCGTCGCCCACATGCCCGACCAGAAAGTACGGGATGCCCGATGCATCGGCCTCCGCCACCGTGTCCAGCAGCGCATCGGCCAGGCGGCTGATCGGCACGCAGGTATCGGTGGTGATGCAGCGGCAGCCGGCGCGGCTTTGCACGGCGGCAAAGTAGGCGTTGTGCCGCGCCGTCCACAGGCGCGTGCGTTCTTCGGGCGTGTCGGCCCATTCAAAGTCGGCGCCGCCGTGCTCGCTGGCAATGTCCTGCACCACCTCGGCCTGCTCCTTCACGCTGGCCGGTGAGCCGTGAAATTCCATCAGCAGCAGCGGCTGCTCGCGCAGCGTCAGCTTGCTGTGCTGGTTGACGGCGCGCACGCTGTTGGCGTCGATCAGCTCCACGCGCGCGATCGGCACGCCCAGCTGAATGGTCTGGATGACGGTGTTGACCGCGTCGCCGATGCTCGGAAAACTGCAGATCGCCGCCGACACCGCCTCGGGCAGCGGGTAGATGCGCAGCGTGACTTCGGTGATCACGCCCAGCGTGCCTTCGCTGCCGACGAACAGGCGCGTCAGGTCGTAGCCAGCGCTGCTCTTCTTGGCCCGCGTGCCGGTGCGGATCACATCACCGCTGGCGGTGACCACTTCCAGCGCCAGCACGTTCTCGCGCATGGTGCCGTAGCGCACGGCGTTGGTGCCGGATGCGCGCGTCGCCGTCATGCCGCCGATGCTGGCGTCGGCGCCCGGGTCGATGGGAAAGAACAGGCCCGTGCTCTTGATCTCGTCGTTGAGTGCCTTGCGCGTGACGCCTGGCTGCACCGTCACCGTCAGGTCTTCGGCGTTCACGGCCAGCACCTTGTTCATGCGGCTGACGTCGATGCTGATGCCGCCCTGCACCGCCAGCAAATGCCCTTCCAGCGACGAGCCGACGCCGTAGGGAATCACCGGCACCTTGTGCGCGGCGCACAGCTTCACCGCATCGGCCACGTCGGCCGTGCTTTCGGCAAACACCACACCGGCCGGCGGCGGAACGGTGGTGAAGGCCGATTCATCACGTCCGTGCTGCTCGCGCACCACCAGCGCTTCGGAGAACTGCGCGCCGAAGCGGCTTTTGAGTGCGTCGATCAGCGCGGGGGGGACCGGGCGCTGGTTGACTTCGGGCATGACGTGGGCGAGTTGGGCGGGGGCGTTCATGGGGTGTCTCCTGGCGGCGGCGGCCGCTGGCAATCTCGGTCGGCCAGTTTAAGCCGATCAGGCGACAGGTGCTCAGGGATGTCATCTTGGGCATCACTTTGATTTTGATAGCTGTTCGCGCTGGATGGACAAGCGCTTAAGCCCGATTTGAACTTGATCTGCGAGGTCGTACGGCTGCGCTAAAGTGGCACCTGCCAGATCAACCTCCCGCCCCATGCCCGACCGCTACGCCGTCATCGGCCACCCCATCGCCCACAGCAAGTCGCCGCTGATTCACGGGCTGTTCGCGCAGGCCACGCAGCAGGACATGACGTACGAAGCCATTGACGGCGGTGCGGATGATGGCGGCTTCATGCGTGCGCTGGCCGCGTTCCGCGCCGCTGGCGGCTTGGGGCTCAACGTCACGCTGCCCTTCAAGCTGCAAGCGCTGGCCGCCGCCGACCAGGCCAGCGACGACGCACGCCTGGCCGGCGCCGCCAACGCGCTGCGCTTTGAAGGCGAACGCATCGAGGCGCGCAACTTCGACGGCATCGGGCTGGTGCGCGACATCGAAGTCAATCTGGGTCTGCCCTTGAAAGGCCAGCGCGTGCTGCTGCTGGGCGCCGGCGGCGCCACGCGCGGTGCGCTGGCACCCATCGCGCGGGCCGGCGCTGCGCGCGTCGTCATCGCCAACCGCACGGCGGGCAAGGCTGCGGCGCTGGCGCAGGAAATGGCGCCGCATCTGCCGGGCACCGTGGTCGAAGGCGGCGGCTTCGGCGATCTGGCGCCGGGCGACGCCTTCGACATCGTCATCAACGCCACCGCCGCGTCCCTCGCCGGTGAAGCGCCCGCCGTGCCCGCCAGCGCGTTCGCTGCCGGCGCGCTGGCCTACGACATGGTCTACGGCAAGGGCCTCACGCCGTTCCTGAAACTGGCGCAAGCAGCCGGCGCCGCCCGCGTGGCCGACGGCGTGGGCATGCTGGTCGAGCAGGCGGCCGAAGCCTTCGCCTGGTGGCGCGGCGTGCGGCCCGATACGCGCGCGGTGCTGCAGCGGCTGACCGTGCCGCTGGCGTGATTCACAATGGCTGCCATGAACCTCCTCGTCCTGCACGGCATCAACCTGAACATGTTCGGCCAGCGCGACCCGGCGCAGTACGGCACGGCCACGCTGGCTGACATCGACGCCGCGCTGCACCAGCTGGCGGGCGAGCTGGGCGCGGCGGTGGAATGCTTTCAGACCAACCACGAAGGCGCGATGTGCGAGCGCATCCACCAGGCGCACCGCGATGGCGTGGCGGGCGTGGTCATCAACGCCGGCGCGTGGACGCACACCAGCATCGCCATCCGCGATGCGCTGGCCATCCTCAAGTGCCCCATCGTTGAAGTGCACATGAGCAACATCCACGCGCGCGAGCCGTTTCGGCATCAATCGTTCATCGCGCCCATCGCCCGCGGGCAGATCTGCGGCTTTGGCGTCGATTCATACCTTTTGGGGCTGCGGGCGCTTACCAGTCAAGCGCAGGCAGCTATCAAAAAGTGATTTTTACCGTTCGGGCTGAGCCTGTCGAAGCCGCGCGCAGCACCTGCACTTCGACAAGCCTGCCATGAGCAAAGTCGAATGGTTCAGCGCGAACGGTTGGTTGAGTACCCGCAGACAGGAATGAAATCATGGGCAAGCGTCTCACCCAAATCGCCACCCGCACCGGCGACGACGGCACCACCGGCCTGGGCGACAACACGCGCGTCTCCAAGGCCAGTGCGCGGCCGATGGCGATGGGCGACGTGGACGAACTCAACAGCCACATCGGCCTGCTGCTGTGCGAGGACATGCCGGCCGACGTGCGCGAGCTGCTCATCGACATCCAGCACCAGTTGTTCAACCTGGGCGGCGAGCT
>JAGOVZ010000178.1 GCA_018060485.1 Ottowia sp.
CGCTCGTAGACGATGCGCTCATGCGCCGCGTGCATGTCGACCAGCACCAGGCCGGCGTGGTTTTCGGCCAGGATGTAGACGCCGTGCAGCTGCGCGATCGCGCGGCCGAGCGGCCAGTCGTGCGTCGTCTCGGTTTCGGGCGCGGCTTCGACGGCGGCGGGTGTGGCTTGCCACAGCGTGCGCAGTTCTTCAACGCCCAGCGGATGTCCGGGCTCTGCAAATTTGATAGCTGCTTGCGCTTGTCTGGTAAGCGCTGGCGGCTCAAAAGGCTTGAAAGCTGGTGATGCAGTATCGGCGACCGATTCAAGCTGCCCCGCCAGTGCAGCGCGCGGTGCCGCCAGCGCGTTCTCGACCGCGTGGCGCACCGCTTGATGCACCTCGCGGCCGTCGCGAAAGCGCACCTCTATTTTCGTCGGGTGCACGTTCACGTCCACGCGCGCCGGGTCGATGGCCACATGCAGCACGTACACGGGCTGGCGCTGGCCGTGCAGCACGTCTTCGTACGCCGCGCGCGCGGCGTGCACGATGACTTTGTCGCGCACGAAGCGGCCGTTGACGTAGGCAAACTGCTGGTCGGCGCGCGAGCGGGCGGCGCCGGGCAGGCCGGCGCGGCCGGTGATGTGCAGCGGCCCGGCGCGGTGATCGACGGCCACCGAGTCGGCCAAAAAATCCTCGCCCAGCACATCGCCCAACCGCTGCGCGCGGCCTGCGTCGCCGGGGTGGGCGCGCCATTGCTCGATCAGCTTGCCGTCGTGCCAGATGGCAAAACCGACGTCGGGCCGCGCCAGCGCGTGGCGGCGCACGGCCTCGATGCAGTGGGCCAGTTCGGTGGCGTCGGTCTTCAGGAACTTGCGGCGCGCCGGCACGCTGTAGAACAGCTCCTTGACTTCCACCGTGGTGCCTTGCGCGCGCGCCACGGGCTTGAGCTCGCCCGTACGGCCGTCCAAAGAATAAGCATTGGATTGGCCGCCAGCGCGCGACAGCAGTGCGACTTCAGCTATCGAATTGATGGCAGCCAGCGCCTCGCCGCGAAAACCCATGGTGCCCACCGCTTCCAGCTCGGCCAAGCTGGCGATCTTGCTGGTGGCGTGGCGCTTGAGCGCGGTGGCCATCTCATCGGGCGCGATGCCGGCGCCATCGTCCTCCACACTGATCAGGCGCACGCCGCCGGCCGACAGGCGCAGCGTGATCTGCGTGGCCCCGGCATCCAGCGCGTTGTCCAGCAACTCGCGCACCACCGACGCCGGGCGCTCGACCACTTCGCCGGCGGCGATCTGGCTGATCAATTCATCGGGCAGTTCGCGGATCGGGCGGCGGGGCGTTGGGGGCATGCCGCATTCTAGGAAGGCCGGCGGCGTTGCCTTGTCAGCCTGACTTGTCCTGCGGCGAGGGCTGCTGCAACAGCGGCGCAGATGACGTGTCGGGCCGGCCGAGTTTGGCGTCGCGGTACGCGTCCTTGGCTTCGGGCGTCTTGTCCTGATCGGCGGCGGGGCTCTGGCTGCCCGGTTGCTGGTCGCTTTCGTGCGGCAGCGCAGGCGACGCATCGCCGTCCTTGCGCGGGCCGCTGTCGGCCAGATCGACCGTGGTTTCGCGCTTGCCGCGCGGCACGGGGTTTTCGTTGAGGGCTTTGTCGATATCGGTGGCCATGGGGGCTCCTTGCATCCAGCGGTGCGTGCGTTCAGTATGGCGCGGCGCGCGGGCGCCACCTGTCGGACAGAGCGCCCTGGCGCCGTGGGCCGGCGCGGCACGGCGCACGGATAATCGCCCGCCATGGACATCGTGATGCAACTGGTCGACTTCATCCTGCACGTCGACCGCTACCTGGGCGCCTTCGTGGCGCAGTACGGCGCGTGGGTGTATGCGCTTTTGTTCTTGATCGTGTTTGTCGAGACGGGCGTCGTGGTGATGCCCTTCTTGCCCGGGGATTCGCTGCTGTTCGTGGTCGGCGCGCTGGCCGGCGCCGGGCTCATCAACTACCCGCTGGCCTGCGCGGTGCTGCTGGCGGCGGCGATTTTGGGCGACCAGTGCAATTACTCAATTGGGCGCTACTTCGGCCCCAAGGTGTTTCAGTGGGAAGACTCGCGCTTTTTCAACCGCCGCGCGTTCGACAAGGCGCATGCGTTTTACGAGCGCTATGGCGGCGTGACGGTGATCCTGGCGCGCTTCATGCCCTTCATCCGCACCTTCGTGCCTTTCGTGGCCGGCGTGGCGGAGATGTCGCGCGGCAAGTTCACCATGTTCAACGTGGTCGGCGCGCTGATCTGGGTGCTGGGGCTGGTGACGGCGGGCTACGTGTTTGGCAACCTGCCGTGGGTGCAGGCCAACTTATCCAAGATCATCTGGGCGCTGATCCTGGTGCCGGGCTTGATCGCCATCTACGGCGGTTGGAAAGCCGGGCGTGCGGAGCGCGCCGCCGCGTCCTGACCTCCACAAGAAAAAACGGGCGATCCGTTGAAGGAGTCGCCCGCTCAAGCTTTGGAGGAGAACTTGCAAGAAACCTGACGCTGGGGCCCGCGCCGCTGGCGCCAGTCATCATTCAACGCGCGCTGCGGTGGTGAGGCTGTCAGACAGGGACCCGAAGCGTCGTCCACCAGCGATGGGCGGCGTTTGTGTGACAAAGCGCACTTCAGGGCAACCGAGCGTGGCGAGTTGACCACGCGCTTGCCGAGCTGTCTCGGTGCCCATGTTTTTTGAGCGAAATGGGCCGTCGGTGCAGGTGGAACAAGCGCGAGCAGCTCATGAATTGATAGTAACTCTCAGCGCTGGCGGCCCAGCCGCCGCGCATTCGAGGTGCCCGCGGCCGGGCTTGCACCGGCCGCCAGGCACGCCCCTTGAGGGGAGGCGCGCAGCGCCACGGGGTGGACGTCAGACCTGTCGATTGCGCGCCAGCGGTGGATTGGCGGCAAAGTACTTTTGTATGCCGTTGATCAGCGCGTTGGCCAGGTCGTTCTGGTAGCTCTCGCTGCGCAGCTTGCGCTCTTCCTCGGGGTTGCTGATGAAGGCGGTTTCGACCAGCACGCTGGGAATGTCGGGCGCCTTCAGCACCGCGAAACCGGCGCGCTCGACATTGCGCTTGTGCAGCCGGCCGACGCCGCCGATCTCGCGCAGCACCGCGTCGCCCAGCACCAGGCTGTCCTTGATTTGCGCGGTGGTGCTCATGTCGAGCATGGCGCGCTGCACCAGCGAATCCTTCACGCCCAGGTTGACGCCGCCAATGCGGTCGGCGTCGTTTTCCTTGTTGGCCAGCCAGCGCGCCGCCGCGCTGGAGGCGCCGCGGTCCGACAGCGCGTACACGCTGGCGCCGCGCGCTTCCTCGCGCATGAAGGCATCGGCGTGCAGGCTGATGAACAGGTCGGCGCCCACGCGCCGCGCCTTCTCCACCCGCGTGCCCAGCGGCACGAAGAAGTCGCCATCGCGCGTGAGAAAGGCGCGCATCGGGCTGCCGCCCACCGTGGTGTTGTTGATGCGGTCGCGCAGCTTGAGCGCGATTTGCAGCACCACCTGCTTCTCGTGCGTGCCGCCGGGGCCGATGGCGCCCGGGTCTTCGCCGCCGTGGCCGGGATCGAGCGCGACGATGATCAGGCGATCCGTGCTGCCGCGCGCGAGTGCGGGGCGGGGCGGCGCCGGGCGCGAGGTGCTTTGCTCGCCGGCGGCGGGCGTTTGCTCAGGCACTGGCCGGCGGGGCGGCGGGCTGGGCGCGCGCGCCACCGTGGTGTCGCCGCGTCGAGTGATCTGGTTGGCGCGCTCGATCTGCTTGGCAATCAAATCGCCCAGCGAATCGGTCACGTCCTTGGGCATGCCCTGCGCGCTGGCCACGGGCGCGGCGCCGGCCGGGCCGCCCAGGTCCTTCATGCGCTCGGCAATCAGCTGCTCCAGCGGGTCGGGCGGGTGCGCGGGATAAAGGTCAAACACCAGCCGGTGCTGATAGGCGGCCACTGGCGTCAGGGTGAACACCTGCGGCTTGATCTCCTGCTTGAGGTCCAGCACCAGCCGCACCACGCCGGGCGCGTTCTGGCCGACGCGGATGCCGGCGATGTTGGGGTCGTCGGCGCGCACCTTGGCGACCAATTCGCGCAGCGTGGGGTTCAGTTCCAGCCCCTCGATGTCGACCGCCAGGCGCGGCGGCGTGCCGATCATGCGGTGCGTGGTCTTGAGCGCGGTGTCGGATTCGATGGTGACGCGGCTGTAGTCCTCGGCCGGCCAGATGCGCACGGCCACGATGCCGGCGCCGCGCGCGATGTGGTGCGTGGTGAGCAGCAGCACGAGCGCACCGCTTTGAATCAGCGCGCGGCGGCGTGCGCTGTTGGGGGGCTCTACGCGGCGGCGTGCGGGATCAGGTTGCGTCATGCCGTCACCTCGCGCAGCAGTTGGGCGCCCAGCGGCGTGTGGGCGGACAGGCGCACGGCGCGCGCCTCATCGGCCTGCACCTGCAGGTGCAGCGACAAATCGGCGGGCGGCAGCAGGTCGGCCGCCTTTTCGGGCCACTCGGCGAGCTTGAGGCCCGGCGAAGCAAACAGATCGCGAAAACCGGCGTCTTCCCATTCGCGCGGGTCGTTGAAGCGGTAGAAGTCGAAGTGCGACACGGCCAGGCCAGCGGGTGTGGTGTGCGGTTCGACCACGGCGTAGGTCGGGCTCTTCACGCGGCCGTCGATGCCCAGCGCGCGCAGCAGATGGCGCACGAACGTCGTCTTGCCCGCGCCCAGGTCGCCGTGCAGGGCGATGAAGGCATCGCGCAGGCCGGGCAGGGCGGCCAGGCGGCGCGCGAAGGTGGCGGTTTCGTCCTCGCCGCGCCAGGTCATCAACCGGGGCGGCGGGGTGCTTTCTACAATTTGGGCGTGGCTGGATGTGGCGCTCAAATCGATTCCCTTGCTTTGTGGACGCAGGTGTGTGGCTGGGCGCGCGAGCTGGGCTTTGCGCGCGTGGGCGTGGCCGATGTCGACCTGGCCACGGCCGAGCCCGGGCTGCTGGCGTGGTTGAACAACGGCTTTCATGGCGGCATGGACTACATGGCCGCGCACGGCCTGAAGCGCGCGCGCCCGGCCGAGCTGGTGCCGGGCACCGTGAGCGTGATCACCGCGCGCATGGACTACTTGCCGCAGGGCACGCCAGCCGATTGGCAGCCGGTCGAATTCGCGCGGCTTGATCGGCCCACCGAAGGCATCGTCTCGCTCTACGCCCGCGGCCGCGACTACCACAAGGTGCTGCGCGCGCGGCTGCAAAAGCTGGCCGAACGCATCGCGGCCGAAGTGGGGCCGTTCGGCCACCGCGCCTTCACCGATTCGGCGCCGGTGCTCGAGGCCGAGCTGGCC
>JAGOVZ010000040.1:0-3617 GCA_018060485.1 Ottowia sp.
CCCCATCACCACGCCCCGTCGTCACTCCGAACGGTGACCTACAGCATCTCATCCGGCGCCAGCGGCCCCAGAATGTTGATCATCATCCGCAGCCCCAGGCTGGCATCAGGCTCGCTCGTCGCGTCGGCAAAAGGGGCGCCCGGCGGCGCGCGCCAGCGCACGCGGCCTTCGGGCGTCAGCTCGATCTTCCACACGCTGTCGTCGAAAGTGTCCTCGATTTTGGCCGTCGCCTCGGCGGACAGGGCGCGGCTGCGGATGACGAGCGCGACCTCGGTGTTTTGCAGCTGCGAGCGCATGTCGAGGTTCATCGAGCCGATGCTGATGATGCGGCCGTCGATGATGAAGATCTTCGAATGCAGGCTGGCCTTGGAGCCGCCAGCGCCGGAGCCGAACACGGTGCGGTCGAGCTCGCGCCCTTGCAGCGCGCGCATCTCGAAAATTTCCACACCCAGACGCAGCAAGTCCTTGCGGTAGCGCGCGTAGCCGGCGTGCGCCAGCGGCGCGTCGTTGCTGGCCAGTGAATTGGTCAGCACGCGCACGCGCACGCCGCGCTGGCGCATGTCGGCAAACACCTTCATCATCTCGCCGCCCGGCACGAAGTAGGGCGAGACGATGAGCGCGTCGCGCTGCGCGCCCTTCATCAGAGACAGCATGCCGTCGACCACGGTGTCTTCGGTGTGCTGGTCGTTCAGCTCGGGCACCAGCTTGAGCGGCTCGTCGACCAGCAGCCGGCCGGGCGCCCAGGTGAGCGGCACCGTGGCCAGGTCAAGCGCGTCGGGCAGCGCGGGCGCGTCGGTGGCGTCGCCGGGCGCTGCGGGCGGCGCCAGCGCGGCCTGCACGGCGCTGGCGCTGGCCGATGCGGCATCCGCGGGCTTGGGCGCGGCTTGGGGCTGCGGCGGGGCGGGCGCTTTTTCAGCGCCAGGCTGGGTCGGCGGCGCCAGCGTGCCGCGCAGCGTGCGCAGCTCCTGCGGCGAAATCAGCGATTGCACCGGGTAGGCCAGCGGGTTGTTCCAGTAGCGGTCGAAACTGGCCGACATCTGCCGCGTGACCGGGCCAACGCTCATGATGTCCATGTCGACGAAGTTGCTGCCGTCGGCGGTGCCGAAGTAGGCGTCGCCCAGGTTGCGCCCGCCGGTGATGCCCCAGCTGTTGTCGGCGATGTAGAGCTTGTTGTGCATGCGGTGCTGCATGCGCTTGAAGTCGTGCAGCGAGCCGAGCACGCGCGTCACCGTCGAGCCGCGGCCGCCCGGCAGCGGGTTGTACATGCGCATTTCCACGCCGGGCAGGAAGGCCATGGCCATGACCAGCGCGTTCTGGCCGGTGGAGTTGAAGTCGTCGAGCAGGATGCGCACGCGCACGCCGCGCGCCGCGGCCGCGCGCACTTCACGCAGCAGGCGGGCGGTGCTCTGGTCGGCGTGGATGGCGTAGTACTGGATGTCGAGCGTTTTGCTGGCGCGCTGCGTCAGCGCCAGGCGGCTGCTGAAGGCCAGGTTGGCCGAGTCGATCAGCGCGTAACCCGAGACGGCTGGCGCCGTGCCGGCCGGGCGGCGCGCGGCGGCCAGTTGGCCCAGCGGCGTGCCGTCGGCCTCGGCCAAGGCGTGCGATACCGGCCGCGCAACGTCTTGCGGCAAGCTGGCGCAACCGGTCAGCCACGCGATCAGCAGCGCCGCGAACAAGGCCGACAGCCAGCGCGCTGGGCGACAGGAGAAGGTGGGCGGGCGATTCATGGCAGTGGGCGGGCGTGCAGCCGCGATGCTAAGGCCGCCGCCGGCGCGGCGCGTGTCGGACGACGGCGCCAGACGCGGCACAGGCGCAAAAAAACCGCCCGCAGGCGGTTTCTGGACGGAAAACACGGGGCTCTCAGGCCGTCTGGTCGTCTACCGCCGCGCCGGGCGCGTTGGCCATGACCGAGGCGATGCCGGCGTCGCGCGTGGCTTCGCTCGAATACATCTGGCTCTGGCCAACGACCTGGCCGTTGCCCGCCTTCAGCGTGAAATAGGGTGAACCGTCCTTGCCCGTGAGCTTGTCGAAGCGGCCGGCCTCGGCGGCGTTTTTCTTCACCGACTCGATGCCATTGACCGCGTTGGCCTTGGCTTCGTACATCTCGCTGCTCAGGATGGTCTGGCCATTGCCGGCCAGCAGCGAGAAAAAGAACTTGTCGTTCTTGGACTTCTTCAGTTCGAACTTGCCTGCCATGAAAACTCCTAGATTGGTCGCCAAAGCACGGTTGGCTGGCGCGGATTGTGGCGTGTCAAAAGACGCTTTTCAACCGCGCGAACCCGTGGTGTGCATTTGCGCACACGCGTGTGGCGCGCGCGTCAACTCTGCATCAGCGTGCGCTTGGACTTGGCGACCGACATCAGCATGCCCAGCGCCAGCCCCAGCGTGACCATGGCCGTGCCCCCGTAGCTGATGAAGGGCAACGGCACGCCCACCACCGGCAGGATGCCGCTCACCATGCCCATGTTGACGAAGGCGTAGGTGAAGAAGATGGTGGTCAGCGCCCCCGCCAGCAGGCGCGCAAACAGCGTCGGCGCGTCGGCGGCAATCATCAGCCCGCGCAGGATGAGAAAGGTGAAGCAGACGATCAACGTCAGGTTGCCCGCCAGCCCGAATTCCTCGGAAAACGCGGCAAAGATGAAGTCGGTGGTGCGTTCGGGGATGAACTCCAGGTGCGTCTGCGTGCCCTGCATGAAGCCCTTGCCATACATGCCGCCCGAGCCGATGGCGATCATGCCCTGCAGGATGTGAAAGCCCTTGCCCAGCGGATCGCGCGTGGGGTCGAGCAGCGTGCACACGCGCTGGCGCTGGTATTCGTGCAGCACGCGCCAGTCGAGCCCGTCGGCGCACAGTTGCGTCTCATAGGCGACGATCAGCGCAATGCCCACCAGCCCGATGATCACAGGCGGCAGCACCACCTTCCAGGGCAGGCCGGCGAAAAAGATCACCGCCAGCCCGGCCGCCATTACCAGCAAGGCGGTGCCGAGGTCGGGCTGCTTCATGATCAGCCCGACGGGAATCGCCAGCAGCATGAAGGCGCCCACGAAGTCGATCGGCCGCGTCTGCCCCTCGCGCCGATGAAACCACCAGGCCAGCATCAGTGGCGTGGCGATCTTGAGCAGTTCGCTCGGCTGGATCACCACGCCGACGTTGACCCAGCGCTGCGCGCCCTTCTTGGTGATGCCAAACAGCGCCACCGCCACCAGCAGCGCCACGCCCACCGTGTAAACCGGCACCGCCAGGCTCATCAGCCGCTGCGGCGGAATCTGCGCCACCACGAACATGATGCCGGCGGCGATCAGCATGTTGCGCCCGTGATCGACAAAGCGCGTGCCGTGATCGAACCCCGACGAATACATGGCCAGCAGCCCCATGCCCGCCAGCACCAGCACGCCCGCCAGCAGCAACAGATCAAACCCGCGCAGCAGCGGCCACACGCGCTGCCAGAGCGAGGGTTTTTCAAACACAACAGCCATAATGAATTATCTCCCCCCTGAGGCGCTGACGCGCCTTCCCCCGGGGGGACAACGCTGGTGGTCGGGGGGACCCCGACCACGGCGTTCCCGAATGGCCTGCTCCGCGGCCTTTTGAGCGGGCTTGCTGCGCAGCCCGGAGCG
>JAGOVZ010000040.1:3717-16645 GCA_018060485.1 Ottowia sp.
GTGCGCTGGTGGTGCCCCCAACTCCCCCCCTCCCCGCGCGAAGCCATGGCCCTCATCCAGCGCGGCACCGCCGACTGGCCAGCGGATCAGATGGCCGTCGTCGGCTCCTCGCTCGGCGGCTTCTACGCCACCGCCCTCGCCCAGCAGCGCGGCTGCCGCGCGGTGGTGCTCAACCCCGCCGTCGACCCCGCGCGCGACCTGGCCGCGCACATCGGCGAGCAGACCGCTTGGCACGACCCCGCCGAGCACTTCTTCTTCCGCCCCGAATACATCGACGAGCTGCGCGCGCTGCAAACCGGCCCGCTGACGCACCCCGAGCGCACCTTCGCCGTCATCGCCAAAGGCGACGAACTGCTGGATTGGCGCGAGATGACCGCCCGCTACGCCAGCGCCCGCATCCGCCTGCTCGAAGGCAGCGACCACGCGCTGTCAGACTTCGACGCCCACATCGACGCCGTGCAGGAATTTCTGGCGCTGGAACGTCTTTAGTATTATTTTGATAGCTGCTCGCGCTTGACTGTCGTGCGCTATCGGCACTTTTTATTCAAAAAATCTTGTCCGACTGAGCCCGCAGCCACACGCCGCCCCCAGCCCCGGCGGGATGGGACAATCGCCCCCTCTATGCATCTTCTATTCGACGAGGCCGGCAAATTTCTCGCCGGCCGCATTCTTTCCGACGCCGAGGCGTCGGCCCAGGTTGAGCTGGATTCGGGCAAGCGCGTCAAGGTCAAGGCGGCCAACCAGCTGCTGCGCTTTGAAAAACCCCTGCCTGCCGAGCTGATGGCGAGCGCCCAGGCGCTGGCGGCCGAGATCGAGCTGCCGCTGGCCTGGGAATTCGCCCCCGAGGACGAATTCGGCTTTGCCGAGCTGGCCACCGACTATTTCGGCGGCACGCCCGACGTCGCCCACCAGGCGGCCATGCTGCTGGCGCTGTTCGAGGCGCCGCACTACTTTCGCCGCGCCGGCAAGGGCCGCTTCAAGAAAGCGCCGGCCGACATCGTGGCGCAGGCGCTGGCCGCCATCGAGAAGAAAAAGCAGATTGCCGCGCAAATCGACGCCTGGGCCGGCGAGCTGGCAGCAGGCACCACGCCGGCGCCGATCCGTGAGCAGCTTTACAAGATCCTGTTCCGGCCCGACAAGAACGCGCCCGAATACAAGGCCGTGGTCGAAGCCAGCCGCGCCACGCACCTGGCGCCGCTGGCGCTGCTGCAAAAGGCGGGCGCCATTGAATCGGCCTACCAGTTTCACTGGCAGCGCTTTCTGTTCGACAACTTTCCGAAGGGCACGGGCTTTGGGGCGCTGGCCGCACCCGCCATCACCGAAGAGCTGCCGCTGGCCGAGGTGCAGGCGTTTTCCATCGACGATTCATCGACGACCGAGATCGACGATGCGCTGTCGCTGCAAGGCTTGGGCACGGGCACGGTGGTGCTGGGCATCCACATCGCGGCGCCCGGCCTCGCCATTCAGCCCGGCGACGCGCTGGACGAGACCAGCCGTGCGCGCCTGTCCACCGTCTACATGCCGGGCTACAAGATCACCATGCTGCCGCAGGACGTGGTCGATGCCTACACGTTGAGCGAAGGCCGGGCGGTGCCGGCGGTGTCGCTCTACGTCACGCTGGACGAAGCGACGCTCGAAGTGAAGGCCAGCGAAACAAAGCTGGAGCGCGTGCCGATTGCCGCCAACCTGCGGCACGACCAGCTGGATGCCCTCGTCACCGAAGCTTGGCTGTCGGGCGCCGACGTTTCAAATGAAAACACGGCCCAGCGCTTGCCCATCCAGCGCGAACAGCTCTCATTTTTATACCGCTTGGCGTTGCATTTGAAAGCGCAGCGCGAGCGTGTGCGCGGCAAGCCGGAGACCTTCAACCGGCCCGACTACAACTTCAAGCTGGTCGATCATGACGGCGCGGTGCCGACCGGCGACGAGCAGGTGGCCATCACCACGCGCCAGCGCGGCGCGCCGCTCGATTTGATCGTGGCCGAAGCCATGATCCTGGCCAACAGCACCTGGGGCGAATGGCTCAAAAGCTTAAGTGTGCCGGCCATCTACCGCAGCCAGGCCAGTCTGCTACCGGGCATCAAGGTGCGCATGGGCGCCAAGGCGCTGCCGCACGCGGGCATTGGCGTGCCGAGCTATGCGTGGAGCACATCGCCGCTGCGCCGCTACGTCGACTTGGTCAACCAGTGGCAAATCATTGCAGCCGCGCGCCATGGCAAGACGGCCGCGCTGGCCGCGCCCTTCAAGCCGAAGGACGCGCAACTGTTCGCCATCATCAGCGCCTTCGACGCCGCCTACAGCGCCTACAACGCGCACCAGGGCAGCATGGAACGCTTCTGGACGCTGCATTACCTGCGCCAGCAAGGCATCACCGAGCTGACGGCCAGCCTCATCAAGGAACAGGCCGGCGGCGCCTGGCTGGCGCGCGCCGACACGCTGCCGCTGGTGTTCACCGTGCTGGGCGCACAAGGCCTGCCGCGCGGCACGCAGGTGCGCGTGAAGCTGGGCGCGATTGACGACATCGCGCTCGATGTCGGCGGCACCGTGCTGGAGGTGCTGGACGCCGATGCGCCGGCTGATACCGCGCCAGATGACGAAGATGAGACTTCTGCCGCAGGCCCCATCGCCATCGCGGTCGATGTGAACGAAGCCGAGGGCGAGAAAGAGGGCAGCAGGGCCGATAATCCCGCCCCGTAATGCTGCGTTTTTTCAAGTCCTTATCGACGCTGCAGTGGGCGCTCGGGCTGTCGGTGCTGCTGCACGCAGCGCTGCTCACGGTGCGCTTTGTCGACCCCGAAGGCTTCAAGCGCGTGTTCGAGGACACCACGCTCGACGTCATCCTGGTCAACGCCGAATCGGACGAAAAGCCGGTCAAGGCGCAGGCGCTGGCCCAGGCCACGCTGGCCGGCGGCGGCGAGGCCGAGGGCAAGCGCATCGTCAGCACGCCGCTGCCGCCGGCGCCGGTCGAAGCGCAGGGCGACTCGGCCGTCAACGAGAACCAGCGCCGCATCGACAACATGATGGAGCAGCAGGAGCAACTGCTGGCCCAGGTGCGCCAGCAACTGGCGACCATCCCCAAGGTCGATCCGCAAAAGCTGGCCGACGACCCCGAGGCGCGCGCGCAGGAAGAGCGGCGCCAGCAGTTGTCGAAGCTGCTGGCCGCCATCGAGCGCCGGGTGGAAGAAGAAAACTCGCGCCCGCGCAAGCGCTACCTGAGTCCCGCCACGCTGGGCACCACCTACGCCGTGTACTACGACGAGATGCGCCGCAAGATCGAGGCCGAGGGCACCGAGAATTTCCCGCACGTGGCCGGGCGCAAGCTGTACGGCGAGCTGCTGATGGCGCTGCTCATCAACCACGACGGCCGCATTCTGGATGCGCGCGTGGTGCACAGCTCGGGCGACCGCAACCTGGACCGGCTGGCGGCGCTGATCGCCTCGCGCGCGGCGCCGTTCGGCAATTTCACCTCCGCCATGCGCAAGGACACCGATCAGTTCGACGTCACCGCGCGCTTCAAGTTCACGCGTGACATGACGCTGGAAACCACGCTGCAGGCCGACCAGCTGAGCAGTACCCTGCAGCAGCCCCGGTGATGCGCGCGCTGGGTCGGTGGCTGTTGCTGGTGGTGGTGGCCGCGCTGGCGCTGCAGTTGTTCTTCATCGGCCGCATTGCGTGGATGGCGCTGGTCGATCCGCAATCCACCGCCTTCCAGCGCTCTGAAGCCTGGCGCCTGGCGACCAGCGGGCAGCTGCGCTGGCGGCAGGACTGGCGCGACTACGAACAGATTTCCGACCACCTGAAACGCGCCGTGATCGCCTCGGAAGACGACGACTTCGTCAACCACGAAGGCGTCGACTGGGAAGCCATCGACAAGGCCTGGGAGCGCAACGCCAAGGCCGAGGAAGCCGCCGCCCAGCGCGCGGCGCAGAACCGCCCGGTGCGGCCGGTGAAGATTCGCGGCGGCTCGACCATCACGCAGCAACTGGCCAAGAACCTGCTGCTGTCGGGCGAGCGCACGCTGCTGCGCAAGGGCCAGGAGCTGGTGCTGACCTTTGCGCTGGAACACCTGCTCTCCAAACGCCGCATCCTCGAGATCTACCTGAACAACGTCGAATGGGGCGAAGGCGTGTTTGGCGCCGAGGCGGCGTCGCAGCACTATTTCCGCAAGAGCGCGGCGCAACTCAGCGCGTGGGAAGCCGCGCGGCTGGCCGTGATGCTGCCGCGCCCGCGCTACTTCGAGCAGCAGCCACGCTCGGTCTATCTGAACAGCCGCACGCGCACCATCGTGGCGCGCATGCGCAATGCTGAGTTGCCATGACTGACCTGCAGCACACACAGCGCCACCCTTGGCTCGCCAAGGTGTTCGGCTACGCGCTGCTGGGCTTTGTGCGCCTGCTCACCGGCGCGCAGGCGCGCTGGTACGGCAGCCCGCCCAAGGCGGAGCAGCGCATCTACTTTGCCAACCACCAGAGCCACGCCGACCTGGTGATGATCTGGGCCGCGCTGCCCGAAGAGTTGCGCAGCATCACGCGCCCCATCGCCGCGCGCGACTACTGGACCAAGAGCGATTTCAAGCGCTGGATCACGACCGCCGTGTTCAACGCGGTCTATGTCGACCGCGAACGCCAGGGCGACGAAGACCCGCTGCAGCCGCTGATCGACGCGCTGCAAAGCGGTGATTCGCTCATCATCTTTCCTGAAGGCACGCGCGGCCACGCGGCCGAGCCGCAGGCCTTCAAGGCCGGGCTGTACAACCTGGCACTGCGCTTTCCCGACGTGGTGCTGGTGCCGGCCTGGATCGCCAACGTGCAGCGCGTCATGCCCAAGGGCGAGGTCGTGCCGGTGCCGGTGCTGTGTTCGGTGACGTTTGGCGCGCCCATTCGCCTGGAGCCGGGCGAGGAGCGCCGCGCCTTTCTCGACCGCGCGCGTGCAGCCGTCATTGCGCTGCGGGACGTTTGAACGTGATCAGCTTCATCCGCAACCTATCGGCCGACCAGCAAGTCACCGCGCTGTTCCTGCTGGTGTTTGGCGTGCTGACGCTGGCCACCGGCGTGCTGGTGGCGCTGTCGCTGCGCGAGCGCGGCGACGGGTCGCCGGATGGCACCGATCACCTGGCGCACGCGCGCGTGCTGCTGCGCCATTCGTGGTTCATGACGCTGGTGTTCTGGTTCGCCTGGGCGCTGGGCGAAACGGCGGCCACGGTGCTGTTCGCCTTCGTGTCCTTCTTTGCGCTGCGCGAGTTCATGACGCTGTCGCCCACGCGGCGCGGCGATCACCGCGCGCTGGTGCTGGCCTTCTTCGTCGTGCTGCCGGTTCAGTATTGGCTGGTGGGCGCGCGCTACTTCAACCTGTTCACCGTGTTCATCCCGGTGTACGTGTTTCTGCTGCTGCCGGTGTTGAGCGCGCTGGGCAACGATCCGCAGGGTTTTCTGGAGCGCAGCGCCAAGATGCAGTGGGGCATCATGGTGTGCGTGTACGGGCTGTCGCACGTGCCGGCGCTGATGCTGCTGCACTTTGGCGGCTGGCAGGGGCGCAACGCATTCCTGGTGTTCTTTCTGGCCATGGTGGTGCAGACCTGCATGCTGGTGCAGCACCTGGTCAACCGGCACCGCCCGGGCCGGCCGGTGGCGCCGCACGTCAGCGCCAGCTTCGCGTGGACGAGCTGGCTGGCCGGCCTGGCGGCGGGTGGCGCTCTGGGCGTGCTGCTGTCGGGCATCACGCCGTTCGCGCCCGGGCAGGCGCTGGCCATGGCCTTGATCGCCTGCGTGGCCGGATCGCTGGGCCATCTGGTGATGAAGGCGCTCAAGCGCGACCGCGGCGTGACCAACTGGGGCCCACGCACGGCGTCGGTCACCGGCAGCGCCGGGCTGCTCGACCGGGTCGACGCACTGTGCTTTGCGGCGCCGGTGTTTTTTCACTCGGTTCGATGGTATTTTGGGCTGTAGCGCAGGCCTGACAAGCGCAAGCAGCTATAAAATCAGAAGCATGCGAATCCTCGGCATCGACCCCGGCCTGCGCACCACGGGCTTTGGCGTGCTTGACGTCGAAGGGGCCGCGCTGCGCTACGTGGCCAGCGGCGTGATCCAGACCAGCAGCGAGGCGCAGGGCGATCTGCCGGCGCGCCTGAAGGTGCTGTTCGACGGCATCGGCGAGCTGATTGCGCGCTACCAGCCCGACGCGGCGGCGGTCGAAATCGTGTTCGTCAACGTCAACCCGCAGGCCACGCTGCTGCTGGGTCAAGCGCGCGGCGCCTGCGTGACGGCGCTGGTCGCCACCAATTTGCCGGTGGCCGAATACACCGCGCTGCAGATGAAGCAGGCCGTGGCCGGCCACGGCAAGGCGGCCAAGGCGCAGGTGCAGGCGATGGTGCAGCGCCTGTTGCAGCTGCCGGGCGCGCCGCGGCCTGATGCGGCCGATGCGCTCGGTCTGGCGATCACCCACGCGCACGCCGGGCGCGCGGTGGCACTGCTGCACGCTGCGGGTGCGGGGCGCACGACCAGCAGCATGTATCGACGGCGGTGAACGCCGGAGTCTTGATGAAATCGGGCGCTGGCGCTTGTCCATCAAGCGCGGGCAGCTACTATTTTTGCAGCATTCGCATCACGCCCTGCGCGTGCGTTGCTACCAGGCGCGCGAGAGTTGCGCGAAGCCGGTGGGTGCCTTTTTCTCGTCTTCGAAGCTGACGATTTCGCTCGCGCCCTGTTGCGCCAGCAGCGCGCGCAGCAGCTTGTTGTTGAGCGCGTGACCCGAGCGGAAAGCGCTGTACGCCGCCAGCATGGGTTTGCCGACGCAGTACAAATCGCCAATGGCGTCCAGCATCTTGTGCTTGGCAAACTCCTCGGCGTAGCGCAGGCCGTCGGCGTTGAGCACCTTGGTGTCGTCCATGACGATGGCGTTGTCGAGCCCGCCGCCGAGCGCCAGGCCGTTGGCGCGCATCATGTCCAGGTCCTTGCTGAAGGCGAAGGTGCGCGCGCGCGCGATGTCGCGGCTGTAGCGGCCCGAACCCATGTCGAACTCGACGCGCTGCACCGTGGCATCGACCACCGGGTGCTGAAAGTCGATCTCGAAGCTGAGCGTGAAGCCGTGGTGCGGGTCGAGCCGCGCCCACTTGAGCTGATCGCCCTCGCCCTCGCGCACCTCGACCGGCTGCATGACGCGCAGAAACTTCTTGGGCGCCTTTTGCAACTCGATGCCGGCGCTTTGCAGCAGGTAGACGAAGGACGAGGCCGAGCCGTCGAGGATCGGCACCTCTTCGGCCGTGATGTCGATGTAGAGGTTGTCCAGCCCCAGGCCGGCGCAGGCCGACATCAGGTGCTCGACGGTGCGCACCTTGGCGTCGCCCGCAGAGAGCGTCGACGCCAGCCGGGTATCGGTGACCGACAGCGCGCTCACCGGAATGTCCACCGGCTGCGGCAAATCGATGCGGCGAAACACGATGCCGGTATCCGGCGGCGCGGGGCGTAGCGTCAGCTCGACCCGCTCGCCGCTGTGCAGACCGACGCCGACGGCGCGGGTGAGGGACTTGAGGGTGCGTTGCGCAAGCATGGCCATATTCTAAATTCCCTCGTGTCCGCCAGCTTGAAGATCAAATCAGGCTGCAGGGCTTTCGGAGCAAGCGCGAGCAGCTATCGATTCAATAGCAAAAAGACGATCCTCTGGCAAACGCCCTGGCCAGGGCACCCGCGGAAGGCTTTGCCGCCCGCTGGGTGCGCCACCTTGCGGGGGAGGCGCGCAGCGCCTCGGGGGTGGGCCATTCAATCGGCTTGCTTGCGCAGGAAAGCCGGAATCTCGAAGTCGTCCATGCCGCCCGACGACAGCGCATCGACCTTGGCCGCAGCCTGCGTGCGGTTGGTGCGCCACACGCTGGGCACGGCCATGTTGCCGTAGTCGGGCTGCTGTGGCGCCGCGTGGCCCATGCCGCCGCCCACCGACTGGTTCAGCGTCGGCACGTGGAAGGGCACGTTGTCGGTACCGGTGCGCAGGCCGCCCTGCACCACGGTGATCGGCTGGCGGCGCACGCCCTGGCGCGACAGGCCGGTGGCCACCACGGTGACGCGAATCTCGTCGCCCAGCGCGTCGTCGTAGGCGGCGCCGAAAATGACGTGCGCGTCGGGCGAAGCGTAGGCGCGGATGGTGTTCATCGCTTCCTTCGACTCGTTCAGCTTGAGCGTGCCCTTGGACGCCGTGACCAGCACCAGCACGCCCTTGGCGCCCGACAGGTCGATGCCTTCCAGCAGCGGGCAGGCCACGGCCTGCTCGGCGGCGATGCGCGCGCGGTCGGGGCCGCTGGCGGTGGCCGTGCCCATCATGGCCTTGCCGGGCTCGCCCATCACGGTGCGCACGTCTTCGAAGTCGACGTTGACGAAGCCGTAGTCGTTGATGATCTCGGCAATGCCGCCGACGGCGTTCTTCAGCACGTCGTTGGCTTGCGCAAAGGCTTCTTCCTGCGTGATGTCGTCGCCCAGCACTTCGAGCAGCTTCTCGTTGAGCACCACCACCAGCGAATCGACGTTGGCCTCCAGCTCGGTCAGGCCGGCATCGGCATTGGTCATGCGGCGGCCGCCTTCCCAGTCGAAGGGCTTGGTCACCACGCCGACGGTGAGAATGCCCATGTCCTTGGCGATGCGCGCGATGACCGGCGCGGCGCCCGTGCCGGTGCCACCGCCCATGCCGGCGGTGATGAACAACATGTGCGCGCCACGGATCGCCTGACGGATGTCGTCAGAGGCGGCCTCGGCCGCCTCGCGGCCCTTGTCGGGCTTGCTGCCGGCGCCCAGGCCGCTTTGGCCCAGCTGGATGGTGACGCTGGCGTGCGTGCGGCTGAGCGCCTGCGCGTCGGTGTTGGCACACACGAAATCGACGCCTTGCACCTGGCGCGAGATCATGTGGTCGACCGCGTTGCTGCCGCCGCCGCCCACGCCTATCACCTTGATCAGCGTGCCCGCGTGGAAACCGTCTGTCTCAATCATCTCGATGCTCATGGTGTCACTCCTTGTCTGCCTGCAGTTGCCGTGGATGGAAAGAAATTGAAATTGCTGTAGTTTTGATCCGACCTGATGCGCTGATGAAAACGGGCCCAGGTCGGCGGCCCCGTGCTTTGCCAATGACAGGACTGGGGATTCATCAAAAGTTCCCCACGATGAAATCCTTGAAGCGGCCAAAGGCGCTTTTGACACCGTTCGACTTTTGCGCCACCTTGAAGCCGCGCAGACGCGCCTCGCGCGCCTCTTCCATCAGGCCCATGACGGTGGCCGCGCGCGGCTGCGCCACCATGTCGGACAGGGCACGTGAATACTTGGGCACGCCGCGCCGCACGGGCTTCAAAAAGATGTCCTCGCCCAGCTCGACCATGCCCGGCATGACCGCGCTGCCGCCCGTGAGCACCACGCCCGACGACAGCACCTCTTCAAAGCCCGAGTCGCGAATCACCTGCTGCACCAGCGAGAAGATTTCTTCCACGCGCGGCTCGATGACGCCGGCCAGCGCCTGGCGGCTCAGCATGCGCGGCGTGCGGTCGCCGAGGCCCGGCACTTCGACTTGCGTGTCGGCGTCGGCCAGCAACTGCTTGGCGAAGCCGCTGGCAACCTTGATCTCTTCGGCGTCCATGGTCGGTGTGCGCAGCGCCATCGCGATGTCGCTGGTGATCAGGTCGCCGGCGATCGGGATCACCGCCGTGTGGCGGATCGAGCCGCCGGTGAAGATGGCCACGTCGGTGGTGCCGGCGCCAATGTCGACGCAGGCCACGCCCAGCTCGCGCTCGTCGTCGGTCAGCACCGCCTGCGCCGAGGCCAACGGGTTCAGCATGAGCTGATCCACGTCCAGCCCGCAGCGGCGCACGCACTTGATGATGTTCTCGGCCGCGCTTTGCGCGCCGGTGACGATGTGCACCTTGGCCTCCAGCCGCATGCCGCTCATGCCCACCGGCTCGCGCACGTCCTGGCCGTCGATGACGAATTCCTGCGGCTCGACCAGCAACAGCCGCTGGTCGCTGGAGATGTTGATGGCCTTGGCGGTCTCGACCACGCGCGCGACGTCGACCGGCGACACTTCCTTGTCCTTCACGGCCACCATGCCGCTGGAGTTGATGCCGCGGATGTGGCTGCCGGTGATGCCGGTGTAGACGCGGCCGATCTTGCAGTCGGCCATCAGCTCGGCCTCTTTCAGCGCCTGCTGGATGCTGGCCACGGTGGCGTCGATGTTGACGACCACGCCGCGCTTGAGGCCATTGCTTGGCGCCACCCCCAGCCCGGCGAGCTTCAGGTCGCCGCCGGCCAGCACCTCGCCCACCACCACCATGATCTTGGCGGTGCCGATGTCGAGGCCGACGATCAAGTCCTTGTACTCTTTTGCCATGAGGTTACCAGTGCCTATGCTCTCTTTTTTATATCAACGTTTGACTGCTGGCTGCGCGTCAGGGCGCACCGTGCTGACACCGCGCAGGCGCAGCGCATAGCCGCCCGCGTGCCGCAGGTCGGCCGCCTCGACGGCGTCCACGCCGCGCTGATGGCGCGCCGCCACTTCCTTCACCGTTCCCACGAATTGCGTCAGCCGCGCCGCCAGGTCCTTCGGCATGCCGTGGCCCAGTTCGATGACGGCCCCGCTGTCCAGCTCGGCCTGCCAGTTGCCGCGCGGCTGAAGCGCCAGTTGCGCGACCTTGGTGTCGAGCGGCGCCACCAGCGGATTCAGCAGGCGGTGCATTTCCAGCAGTTGTGTCGCCTGACCCTCGGGCCCGATCAGCACCGGCAGATCGCGCTCGTCCAGTTCGGCGCCGCCGCTGGCCTCGAACACTTCACCGAAACTGTTGACCAGATGGGTGTCGTCGTCCCCCCAGTGCGCCACGGCCACGTGCTCTTGCAGCTTCACGTTGAGGCGATCGGGAAACTCGCGCTGCACCACCGCCTGGCGCACCCAGGGCGCCGACTGGAAAGCCGATTGCGCGCTCGACAAATCGAGCGTGAAGAAGTTGCCCGCCAGCCGCGGCGCGACGGCCGCGCGCAGGCTGGTGGCGCTGTTGTGCGCGGTGTCGCCCACCACCACGATCTGGCGGATGGCGAACGCCGGGTTGCGCAGCACCCACCACAGCCCGGCCACCACGCAGGCCAGCACCAGCCCGGTGACGAGCAGCGCCGTCGTCACGTTCATCAGCCGGACGTCGACGGGCATGGGCAAGGTGTCGGTCATGCGCATGCTTGCGGCGCTGGCGCGTAGTCGAGCGATGCGCCGGCCAGCAGTTGCAGGCACAGCGTTTCGTAGTCAATGCCCGCCGCCTTGGCGGCCATGGGCACCAGCGAATGGCTGGTCATGCCGGGCGAGGTGTTGATTTCCAGCAGGTAGGGCTGGCGCGTGGCGCCGTCGATCATCACGTCCAGCCGGCCCCAGCCGCGGCAGCCCAGCACGCGGTAGGCCTTCCGCACCATGGCCTGGATGGCCGCCTCTTCACCCGGCGGCAGGTCGCAGGGCACGCGGTATTCGGTGACGTCGGTGTAGTACTTGTTCTGGAAATCGTAATTGCCTTCGGGCGCGACGATGTGGATCACCGGCAGGGCGCGCGCGCTGGCGCCTTCGCCCAGCACCGGGCAGGTCACTTCGTCGCCTGCGATGAACTGCTCGCACAGGATGTCGGCATCGAGCGCGGCTGCGGCGGCCACCGCATCCTGCATCTGCGAATAGCCCATGACCTTGGTCACGCCCAGCGACGAGCCTTCGCGCACCGGCTTGACGATGAGCGGCAGGCCCAGGTCGTCGGGAATGGTGCGCACGTCTTCGCGCGTGAACTGGCCGCGATGCAAGAGCGCGTAGCGCGGCGTCGGCAAGCCTTCGGCCAGCCACACGCGCTTGGTCATCACCTTGTCGATGGCCATGCTGGAGGTCATGACGCCGGCGCCCGTGTACGGGATGCCGAGCAGTTCGAGCGCGCCCTGCACCGTGCCGTCTTCGCCATAGCGGCCGTGCAGCGCGATGAAGCAAAGCGCAAAGCCCTGGCGCTTCAATTCGTCCATCGGCAGCGAAGCCGGATCGAAGGCGTGCGCATCGACGCCGCGCGCGCGCAGGGCCGCCAGCACGCCCTGGCCGGACATCAGCGAAACCTCCCGTTCTGCCGACTTTCCTCCCATCAGCACGGCCACTTTTCCGAATTGAACGCTTTGTTGCAGCATGGTTGTTTTGTTCAGCCCGGATTATGCTCAGTTTTTTGTAGCATTTCAACAATTTTGGCCGGAATTGCACCAATCGTTCCGGCGCCCATGCACATCACGACGTCGCCGCCCTGCGCCTGGGCTGCAATCAGCTGCGGCAATTCGGCCACGTCGCCCACAAACAGCGGCTCGACCTTGCCCGCCACGCGCACCGCGCGCGCCAGCGAACGGCCGTCGGCGGCGACGATGGGCTCTTCGCCGGCGGCGTAGACCTCGGTCAGCAGCACATGGTCGGCGCTGCCGAGCACCTTGACGAAATCCTCGAAACAGTCGCGTGTTCGGCTGTAGCGGTGTGGCTGAAACGCCAGCACCAGGCGCCGGCCCGGAAACGCGCCGCGCGCGGCCGCCAGCGTGGCCGCCATCTCGACCGGGTGGTGGCCGTAGTCGTCGATCACCGTGAAGGTGCCGCCGCCGGCTGCCGGCAGATCGCCATAGCGTTGGAAGCGCCGGCCCACGCCCTTGAAGTCGGCCAGCGCTTTTTGCACCGCGGCGTCGGGGATGTTCAGCTCCACCGCCACGGCGATGGCCGACAGCGCGTTCAGCACGTTGTGTTCGCCCGCCAGATTCAGCACGATGGGCAGATCGGGCAGCGTGACGCCGTCGCGCCGTTGCACGGTGAAATGCATCTGGCCGCCCACGGCGCGTACGTCCACTGCGCGCACCTGCGCGTCTTCGGCAAAGCCGTAGGTGGTGACGGGGCAGGCCAGGTTGCCGGCGATCTCGCGCACGGCCGG
>JAGOVZ010000179.1 GCA_018060485.1 Ottowia sp.
CGGCGCCGGCGTGCTGGCCGAGGAACACGTCTTCGTGCCGCGCCCGGGCAGCGCGCGCGAAGGCGAAGGCTGGCTCATCGGCAGCGCGCTCGACCTGCAGCGCGGGCGCCTGCTGTGCTCGGTGTTTGACGCCGAGCACCTGGCCGACGGACCGATCGCGCAGGGCCATCTGGAGCGCGTCATGCCGATGGGGCTGCACGCCAGCTTCATCCGGCGGACTTGAAGAAAAAAATGCCGTCAGCGCTTGATGGACAAGCGCGAGCAGCTATCTAATAAATAGCATTCGTCAATACTTGGGCGCACGCCGCTCGCGCAAGCTCGCCACGCCTTCCTGAACGTCCGGCCCGGCAAAGCCCATGAATTCCAGCGCCAGCGAGGTGTCGAAGCTCGGTCCCGCCTGCCGATACCAGTTGTTGAGCGAGTACTTGGTCCAGCGGATCGCCGTCGCGCTGCCGGCGGCCAGCTTGTCGGCCACTTCGTAGGCCTTGTCCAGCAGCTTGTCGTCGTCCACCGCCAGCGAGACGAGGCCGATGCGTTCGGCCTCCTCGCCCGTCACCGCCTCGCACAACATCAGGTAGTACTTGGCCTTGGCCATGCCGCACAGCAGCGGCCAGCAGATGGCGGCATGATCGCCGGCCGCCACGCCGAGGCGCGTGTGGCCGTCGACGATCTTGGCCGACTTGGCGGCAATCGAAATATCCGCCAGCAAGCCCGCTACCAGCCCCGCGCCCACAGCCGGGCCGTGCATGGCGCTGACGATGGGCTTGTCGCAGTTGATGACGTTGTAGACCAGGTCGCGCGCCTCCTTCCACACACGGGTGCGCACGGCGAAGTCGCTCGCCATGTCCTGCACCAGCGCCAGATCGCCACCGCCCGAAAAGCCCATGCCTTCACCGCGCAGCACCACGGCGCGCACGCTCTCGTCCTGGTCGATGTCGCGCCAGATCTCGGACAGCTCCCAGTGGCCGTCGTGCGCGGCGGTGGGCAGCTTGCCGTTCTTGGCCTTCATCTGCAGGTCGAGCACCGCATCGTTCGCGCCGCGACGGGTGATGTTGAACGTGTTGTAGCGGCTGTAGTCGATGGTTTTCTGGCTCACGGGCGTCTCCTGATGATGATGGCTTGATCGTAAGGGCTCTGTCGATAATCGACCGCATGAGCGCCGCGCCACCGTCCGCCTGCACCGTCGGCCTGCAGACCGATGGCCCCGTCAGCATCGTCACGCTGCAGCGGCCCGAGCGGCTGAACGCCATCAACGCCGATTTGCTGCGCGATTTGAACGCGCAACTGCAGACTGCTCAGGCCGACGCCGCCACGCGCGCCATCGTGCTGACCGGCGCCGGCCGCGCGTTTTGCGCTGGCGATGATTTGAAAGCCTTCGACGATCAATCCGCCACGCCGGCCAGCAGGGCGCAGATGTGCGAAGACGTGCAGCGCATCACGCGCACGTTGATGGGCGGCCCCAAGCCGGTGGTGGGCGCCGTGCACGGCTACGCCGTGGGCGCAGGCTTCGAGTGGCTGCTGAATTGCGACCTTAGGCCGCACACCCAGGATGGTGGCCAGCGCACCGGGCGTCAGGCCCTGATCGAGCGCCAGAAAGTAGGCGCACGAATAGCCGCCCACCAGCAGCAGCCCGGTGCCGGCCACTTGGGCGCGCGTGCCCGGCTCAGGCAGCCAGCGCCGCTCGCGCCAGCCCAGCAGCCAGAGAAACACCAGCGCCACGCCAAAGCGCAGCGCCAGCAGGACAAAGGGAGAGGCGTCGTCGAGCCCCCAGCGGGAAAAAATGGCGCCGCTGCTCCAAAGCAGCACGAACAGCGCCGTCGGCCATGCATTCATGAGGATTCACCTGTCGAGGAAACACACGCTCGCGCCCGCCGCTATGGTGCGGGGGCCGCGAGAGTGGCTGCGCTTAGCCGCGCACGCCGCGCAACGGCGGGGCAGCAGGCGGGGGCGCCGACAGGTGATGCAAGGTCATGCGCACATGATACGGCGGCGCCGGCGGTATCGGTATGCTTGCGCCATGCCCAACGCCGCCCCGCCCCGCGCCCTTTTTCATCTGGCCTACAACGTCACCGACCTCGACACCGCGCGACGCTTCTACGGCGGCGTGCTGGGCTGCCGCGAAGGCCGCAGCACCGACACCTGGGTCGATTTCGACTTCTTCGGCCACCAGATTTCGCTGCACCTGGGCGAGCCCTTCAAGACCGCGCCCACGGGCCACGTGGGCGATCACCTGGTGCCGATGCCGCACCTGGGCCTGATCCTGCAGCGCGCCGACTGGCAGGCCATGGCCGAGCGGCTGCAGGCGGCCGGCACCGATTTCGTCATCGCGCCGCAGCTGCGCTTTGCCGGCCAGCCGGGCGAACAGTGGACGATGTTTTTCTGTGACCCGTTCGGCAACCCGATTGAGATCAAGGGTTTCGAGGACCTGGCGAGCGTGTACGCGGCGTAGCGCGCTATTCCTGAATTTATAGCTGCTCGCGCTTATCCATCAAGCGCCAGTGCCCGATTCGACCACTTTTTGATCGATGGTGCCAAACACCGATTCGCCGTCCTTGCCCTTGACCTCGATGCGCACGCTGTCGCCGAACTTCATGTAGCCGGTCTGCGGCGCGCCGTCCTGGATCGTCTCCATGGCGCGCTTTTCGGCGATGCAGGCGTAGCCCTTGGGCCAGTCGCGCCGCCCGTCTTTCTCGGTGCCGGGGTTGCTGACGGTGCCGCTGCCAATAATGCTGCCGGCGCGCAGGCGGCGCGTACTGGCGGCGTGCGCGATCAGCTGGCCGAAGTGAAAGCGCATGTCCGGGCCAGCGTCGACGAGGCCGACCTTGCGGCCGTTCCAGCTGATCTGCAGCGTCAGGTGCACGCGGCCTTCTTGCCACGCGTCACCCAGTTCGTCAGGCGTCACAGCCACAGGGCCGAAGGCGGTGGAGGGCTTGCCTTGAAAAAAGCCGAAGCCCTTGGCCAGTTCGTCCGGGATCAGGTTTCGCAGGCTGACGTCGTTGACCAGCATCAGCAGGCGGATCGCTTCCAGCCCCTGCTCCGGCGTGGCGGCCATCGGCACGTCGCCGGTCACCACGGCCAACTCGGCCTCGAAGTCGATGCCAAAGGCTTCATCGGCCACGCGGATGTCGTCGCGCGCGCCCAGAAAGTCGTCGCTGCCGCCCTGGTACATCAGCGGGTCGGTGAAGTAACTCTCGGGCACCTCGGCGCCGCGCGCGGCACGCACCAGTTCGACGTGGTTCAGGTAGGCCGAACCGTCGGCCCACTGGTAGGCGCGCGGCAGTGGCGCCATGCATTGCGCGGCGTCGAAAGGGAAAGGGTGGCGCGCGCGGCCGGCGTTCAGCGCGTCGTACAGGTCTTGCAACTGCGGCGAGATGAAGTTCCAGTCGTCCAGCGCCTGCTGCAGGCGCTGCGCGATGCCGGTCGCATAATGGGCCGTCGTCAGGTCGCGCGAGACGACCAGCAGTTGCCCGTCGCGCGAGCCGTCCTTGTAGGTTGCCAGTTTCATGGGTGATAAGTCGCGTGAATCCCGCCTGCGCGCGGTGCCGCTGGCGGGCCTGCGGGAAACAGGTGCGGCCACCGTTGGCAGGTGTCGTCGCCGCCCGAAGCAATCGATTCTAGGCGAGCCGTTTCGCGGCCCGGCGCGGTCATGAGCGACCGGCCGGGCGCGCGCCCATCACTCGCGCTGGTGGCGGCGGTGGTGCTGGCGCATGGGTTGTTGTTGCGACCGGCGCCTCCGGCGCGCCCGGGTCGTGTCGCGCCACCGGCCGCGCCCGCGTTGGCGCTGAGGGTGGTTGATCGGCCGATCGCAGCAGCTGAAACGCGAACCGCCACGCCGCCGGCGCGCCCCGTTGCAGCAACCGTCGTCCCGGTGGCTGCGCCGCCTGCGCCCAGAAAGACCATCACCGCCGCTCGGCCAATGCCGCAGCGCACTGTGGTCGCACCGCGCCCGGCGCCCCCGCGCGCGATCCGCGCCGAGCCCTTGCGCGTGGCGGTTTCAGCTGCGCCGCCGACGCCCGAGCCGGAGGCGGAATCGTCGCCCCCCGCGTCACCAGCGCCGTCTGCGCCCGCCACGCCAGTCGCCCCCGCGCCGACGCAGCTGCCCGGGCCGGCCATGCTCGACTACCGCGTCAGCGGCAGCGCGCGCGGCATCCCGTTCGAGGCCGACGCGCAACTCATCTGGCGCCCCGGCGCCGGCCGCTACACCGCCGAATGGACGGTGCGCCTGCCGCTGGTCGGCGCGCGCACCCAGCGCAGCGAGGGCGCGTTGACGCCCGCCGGCCTGGCGCCCGAGCGCTACGCCGAGCAGGCGCGCGGCGAGCGCGCGGCGCATTTCGATGCCGCTGGTGGGCGCATCCGCTTCTCGGCCAACACGCCCGATGCGACGCTGGAGCCGGGTGCGCAGGATCGGCTCAGCGTGTCGCTGCAATTGGCCGGGCTGCTGGCTGCAGCGCCCGCGCGCTATCCGCCGGGCAGCGTCATCACCCTGCAAACCACCGGCGTGCGCGAAGCCGGGCCGTGGCGCTGGGAAGTGCATGAAGACGAAACTTTACAAATCGATGGGCAGGCCGTGCCGTGCGCCAAATTGGTGCGTCAACCGCGCGGCGAGTACGACAACCGCATCGAACTGTGGCTGGCGCGCACGCTGGGCCACCTGCCGGCCCGCCTGCGCGTGATTCAGGCGGGCGGCGACGTGGCCGATCAAGTCTTGCGCACGCTGCCGGCTGAGCGTTGAACCCGCCGCGCTCGCGCCCTTGGCTGACATCGCGCCGGTACGCTCACGTACACCTTGAAAGCCCCTGATGCGTTGTCATATAGGGAGCAAGATTGCTCTGAACCCCCCCGGAAAGGCTCAAACCCCTGATGAACACGCTCTACGACTCCGACAGCTACGCGGTCGTTCACCTGCTGCCGGACGCGCCGGCCGGCGTGCCCGCGCAAGAAGGCAAACCCGTCCTGGCGCGCCACGGATTCGAGATCGTCGACAAACGCGCGGGCAAAGAGGTTTATCTGGACGGCCTGTGGGCCGAGTTGTTCCAGCAGCGCATTGCCGCCTGGCAGGAAAACACGCCCACGCAGGAAGAAGTGGAAGACACGCTGGAAGGCTATGCCGAACTGGCGCAGAACCCGGTGGTGGTGCACTGATCGACCGCACCCGCGAAGCGGCCCCGTGCCCGCGTCGCGCCCCAAGGCCCGAGCCACCCGCCGGGCCTTTTTCTATTGTTTTGATAGCTGATCGCGCTTGCCCGACAAGCGCTGGCGGCTATATTCATGACGAAATGACCTCGCTGCGCTTCA
>JAGOVZ010000180.1 GCA_018060485.1 Ottowia sp.
ATGCCGCGCGCCGGCCGGCCGGTGAAGACGTTGGTCAGCGTGGTGTGACGGGCTGCTTCGCTTTGCAGGGCGGCGCGGTGCAAGGCTGTGGTGGTCGCCTCATCCGCGCACAGATAGGCCGTGCCCACCTGCACGCCCGCCGCGCCCAACGCCATCGCCGCGCGCACGCCGGCCGCATCGGCAATGCCGCCGGCGGCGATGACCGGCACGCGCACGGTGGCGGCGATTTGCGGCAGCAGGGCGAAGGTGCCCATCTGCTCGCTGATGTCCATGCTCAAAAAATTGCCGCGATGGCCGCCGGCTTCCAGGCCTTGCGCGATGACGGCGTCGGCGCCGTGCTCCTCAAGCCATAGCGCCTCGCGCACTGTGGTGGCGGACGCCAGCACTTTTGATCCCCAGGACTTGACCTGCGCCAGCAAATCGGGCGCCGGCAGCCCGAAGTGAAAGCTGACCACGCGCGGCTTGAACTCGGCCAGCAGCGCGGCGCTGTCGGCGTCGAACGGGCGCCGACCCGGGCCGGCGGGGATGCTGGCCGCATCCAGGCCCAGTTCGTCGTAATAAGGCTTCAGGGCTGCGCGCCAGGCCGCCTCGCTCGCCGCGTCGGGCTCGGGCGGCGTGTGGCAGAAGAAGTTGACGTTGTGGGGCAGGCCGCTGGCCTGCAGCGCCTGCAACTCGGCGCGCAGCGCATCGGGCGCCAGCATGGCGCAAGGCAGCGAACCCAGCGCGCCCGCGTGGCCCACCGCGATCGCGAGCGCGCTGCCTTGCACGCCGGCCATGGGCGCTTGCAGCAAGGGAAATGGGGTGCCAAGAAGGTGTGCCAGCGCATTCATGGCGACGATTCTGGCACGCGCGTTGTGGATCGGCAGCCGGGCGGCGAATGCAGAATCGGTGGCATCCCGGTTTCCCAGCAGGCAACACTCCATGGCCAAGACGTCGAACTTCCCACAGTTGCCCGGTCGCCCGAATGCCAGCGGCGGCTTCGTCGCAGTGCGCGGCGCGCGCGAGCACAACCTCAAGGATGTGGATGTCGCCATCCCGCGCGATGCGCTGGTGGTGTTCTCGGGCGTGTCGGGCTCGGGCAAGTCGTCGCTGGCCTTTGGCACCCTCTTTGCCGAGGCGCAGCGGCGCTATCTGGAGTCGGTGGCGCCCTACGCGCGGCGGCTGATCGACCAGGCCGGCGTGCCCGATGTGGACGCCATCGACGGCCTGCCGCCCGCCGTGGCGCTGCAGCAGGCGCGCGGTGTGGGCAACGCGCGCTCGTCGGTCGGCAGCGTCACGCAACTGGCGAATCTGGTGCGGCTGATGTATTCGCGTGCCGGGGCCTACCCGGCCGGGCAGCCCATGCTGTACGCGGAGGATTTTTCGCCCAACACGCCGCAGGGGGCGTGTCCCACCTGTCACGGGCTGGGCCATGTGTACGAGGTGACCGAAGAACTGATGGTGCCCGACCCCTCGCTCTCGATTCGGGAGCGCGCCATCGCCTCGTGGCCGCCGGCGTGGCACGGCCAGAACCTGCGTGACATCCTCGTCACGCTCGGCTACGACGTGGACAAGCCCTGGCGCGATTTGCCCAAGAAAGACCGCGACTGGATCCTGTACACCGAAGAATCGCCCACCGTGCCGGTGTACCCCGGCTTCACGCCGGCGCAGACGCGCGCCGCCGTGAAGGCCAAGCTGGAGCCGGGCTACATGGGCACCTTCACCGGCGCGCGGCGCTACGTGCTGCACACCTTTGCCAACAGCCAGAGCGCACTGATGAAGCGCCGCGTGGCGCGCTACATGGAAGGGCGCCTGTGCCCCACCTGCCACGGCAAGCGCCTCAAGCCCGAGGCGCTGGCGGTGACCTTTGCCGGCGTGGACATTGCGCAGCTGGAGCAGCTGTCGCTCGACCGCGTGGCCGCGCTGCTGCAGCCGATTGCGGAGGGCGACTTCGGCACGCACGCCGCTGGCGCTGAAGTCGGTGGCGAGGCCACCCGCCGCGACCGCGCCGAGCGCGCCGCCAGCGGCCGCGCCACGCACGCCGCCGCGCCCGACGTGCGGCGCACCTCGGCGCTGTCGGAAGAAAAGCGCCTGGCCGCCCAGCGCCTGGCCGAAGGCGTGGTGGCGCGGCTGGGCACCCTGCGCCAACTCGGCCTGGGCTACCTCACGCTGGACCGCGCCACGCCCACGCTTTCGACCGGCGAGTTGCAACGCCTGCGCTTGGCGACGCAACTCAGCGCGCTGCTGTTCGGCGTGGTCTACGTGCTGGACGAACCTTCCGCCGGCCTGCACCCGGCCGACAGCGAAGCGCTGTACGACGCACTGGATCGGCTGCGCGCTGCGGGCAACTCGGTCTACGTGGTCGAGCACGACCTTGAACTGATGCGCCGCGCGCAGTGGCTGGTCGATGTCGGCCCCGGCGCGGGTGAGAAGGGCGGGCGCGTGCTCTACAGCGGCGCGCCCGACGGTTTGCGCGCGGTGACCGATTCGCAGACGGCGCGCTATCTGTTCGACGAAATGCCCGCGCCGCCAAGCCGCCAGCGCGCGGCGCAAGGCTGGCTGGAGTTGATCGACATTCGCCGCCACAACCTGCACGGTGTAGATGCGCGCATCCCCTTAAGCGCGCTCACGGCGATCACGGGTGTATCAGGCTCCGGCAAATCCAGCCTGATCGCGCAGGCGCTGCCCGAACTGGTGCTGGCGCATCTGGGCCACGAGCCAGAAGAAGAACCCAGCAGCGACGAAGCCGAAGGGCCAAGCACCATCGAACGCACGCACGGGCGCCTGGGCGGCGATGTGGAGCGCATCCAGCGCCTGGTGCAGGTGGACCAGAAGCCCATCGGCCGCACGCCACGCTCCAACCTCGCCACTTATACCGGGCTGTTCGATCCCGTGCGCAAGCTGTTTGCCGCCACGCCCGAGGCGAAGCGCCTGCGCTACGACGCCGGCCGCTTCTCGTTCAACGTGGCCAAGGGCCGCTGCGAAACCTGCGAGGGCGAAGGCTTCGTCAGCGTCGAGCTGCTCTACATGCCCAGCGTCTATGCGCCATGCCCCACCTGCCACGGCGCGCGCTACAACGACGACACGCTGCGCGTGCGCTGGCAAGACCGCAGCATCGCCGACGTGCTGCGCATGACGGTGGACGAGGCGCATGAGTTCTTCTTTGACGAAGAGCCCGTGCGCCGCCCGCTGCGCCTGCTGCGCGACATTGGCCTGGGCTATCTGCGCCTGGGCCAGCCAGCCACCGAGCTTTCCGGCGGCGAGGCGCAGCGCATCAAGCTCGCGACTGAGTTGCAGCGCAGCCAGCGCGGTCGCACGCTGTACGTGCTGGATGAACCCACCACCGGTCTGCACGCCGCCGACACCGACCGCCTGCTGGTGCAACTGCAGCGCCTGGTCGATGACGGCAACACCGTGGTGATGATCGAGCACGACATGCGCGTGGTGGCACAGGCCGACTGGGTGATCGACGTGGGGCCGGGCGCGGGCGACGCGGGTGGGCGCATCGTCGCCGCTGGCACGCCGGCCAAGGTGGCGAAGGCGCGGGGCAGCCGCACCGCGCCTTTCCTCGCCGCCGAACTGGCGCGCGCTGAATGACTCGCCTCAGAGCCGGCGCCTGAGCGCCTCGAAAGACAGCTCCGACTGCAGCCGCTCGCCCAGCGTCTGCGCGCAGACCCGTGCGGCCAGGTCGGCGGCCACGGGCGCCAGCGGCCTGCCGGTCGATTGCGCCAGCACCTGCGCCTGGCAGGCGCGCTCCAGGTAGTACAGGTCGTCGTAGGCGTGGTCGATGCGCGCGCCGCACACCACCACGCCGTGGTTGCTCAAGAAACCCACGTCGGCATCGCCCATGGCGGCGGCGATGCGCTCGCCCTCGCGCGCGTCCAGCGCCAGGCCGTTGTAGCGCGCGTCGATGGCCGTGCGGCCATGAAAGCGCATGGCGTTTTGCGAGAGCGTGGTGTCGAGCGCGCGATCGGTCGTCAACGTCAGCGCCGTGGCGTACGGCATGTGCGTGTGCAGCACACAGGCCTTGCGGCACAGGCGGTGGATGGCGGCGTGGATGAACATGGCCGTCGGCTCCACCTCGTGCCGCCCCGCCAGCCGCGTGCCTTGCGCGTCCACCATCACCACGTCGTCGGCCTGCACTTCGGCCCACATCAGCCCGCGCGGGTTGAGCAGAAAGCGCCCTGAGCCATCGGGCAGCTCGACGCTGAAATGGTTGCACACGCCCTCGGCCAGGCCGTGGTGCGCGGCGGCGCGCAGGGCCAGCGCCAGGTCGACGCGCAACTGGCGCACGGCGGGGGCGTCGAAGTCGAGGATAGTCATGGAGACTCCAGGGTGGCGGTCACATCACGCATTGCAGCGTACACGCGACCGACAGGTGCTGCCGGCGGGCACGCTCAAAACGCTTGCGTCGCGAGCATTTATTTAATACATTAAATAAATGTCCCGAGCCGCCCCGTTTGCCCACCGAAACCTGCCCCTGCTGCTGCTGCGCGCGCGCGAAGCGGTGATGCAGCACCGGCGGCCCAGCTTGCGGGCGCAGGGCTTGTCGGACCAGCAGTGGCGCGTGCTGCGCGTGCTGGCAGAGCACACCGAGGGGCTGGAGACCGGCCAGGTCGCGCGCGAGGCGCACCTGCTGGGGCCGAGCCTGACGGGCGTGCTGGTGCGCATGGCGCGCGATGGTTGGGTCACGCGCGAGCGCAGTGCGCACGACGCGCGGCGCAGCGTGGTGCGCATCACCGCCGAAGGCCAGACGCTGGTGGGCGCGCTGTCGGCCGACATCGAGGCGCAGTACGCCGACCTGGAGCGCCACCTGGGCCGCGCGCGCCTGACGCAGCTGTACGGCCTGCTGGACGAGTTGATCGCGCTGCAGGAAGCGGGCGACGAGTGCGCCGTGCACGAGTTGCTGGAGACCGCCGCGTGAGCGCCGCTTTGCGCTGGCTGCCGCAAGGCACGGTGTACGGCGCGCTGCTCAACTTCCGGCGCGAGTGGGATCTGTGGGCGCCGCAGATGACCGAGGCGCCCTACAAGGCCGCACCCCAGGCGCCGGTGCTGTACATCAAGACGGCCAACACGTTCGCCCCTTGCGGCGCGGCCATCGCCGTGCCGGACGAGGTGGACGTCGGCGCCACGCTGGGCCTGGTGATCGGTGGCTTTGAAGAAAAATTGCCGCCAGCGCTTGCTGAATCAGCGCAAGCAGCTACAAAAAAAGAAGCTGGCGGCCTGCACAGAATCGCCGGCTGCGTGCTGCTGAACGACCTGAGCCTGCCGCACGCCAGCTA
>JAGOVZ010000181.1 GCA_018060485.1 Ottowia sp.
TACACGCGCATGCTGCTGGACGCCATCCCCAAGATGCACGACACCGGCCATGCGCGCACGCCGGTGCAAGGCGAAGTGCCCAACCCGCTCAACCCGCCCACCGGTTGCACCTTTCACCCGCGCTGCCCGCACGCCAACGCGCGCTGCAAGGCCGAGCGACCGGCGATGCTGCACCTCCACGGCATTCAGGTGGCATGCCACGCGGTGGAAGAAGGCCGCATTTGACATTTGCTATTGTTTGAGTAGCTGCTCGCGCTTGATGGATGAGCGCCAGCGCCTGTTTTGACCATGAACGACCGCCGCTATCTGTTTCTTGTCGCCTCCACGCGCGAGCCCGGCCACGTCGGCAATACCGAATGGCTGGCGCAACAAGCCGCCGCCGCGTTGCCGGCCGACGTGCCGCAACAGTGGCTGCACCTGGCGCCGATGCATCTGCCGCCCTTCGTCGACCGCCGCCACACCACCGGCACCTACGCGCCGCCTGAGGGCGACTTGAAAATCCTGCTTGACGCCACGCTGGCCTGCACCGATCTGGTGCTGGTCGCGCCGGTTTACTGGTACAGCATTCCGTCCTCGCTCAAGACTTACCTCGACCATTGGAGCGGATGGATGCGCACGCCCGGCGTGCTCTTCAAGGACAGCATGGCGCCCAAGCGCCTGCACCTCATCACCACCAGCGGCGACCGCGCCAAGGCGCAGCCCATGATCGACTCGGTGCGCCTGTGCGCCGAATTTCTGTCGATGCCGTGGGCCGGCGTGCTGTGGGGCAAGGGCGGCCCGCCCGGCGCGGTGGCGGCCGATGCGGCGGCGCTGCAGGCTGCGCGCGATTTTCTGGCCGCCTGAGCCGGCCGCAGAGCGCCGCCCCGGCGGCGGGATAATCGCTGCATGAACCAGCTCGACGCGCTCAAACAATTCACCACCGTCGTCGCCGACACGGGCGACTTCAAGCAACTGGCCGCGTTTCAGCCGCAAGACGCCACCACCAACCCCTCGCTCATCCTGAAGGCGGTGCAAAAGCCCGAATACGCGCCGCTGCTGACCGAAACCGTGGCCGCGCACCGCGGCCAGCCGCTCGATGAAGTGGTCGATCGCCTGCTGGTGCGCTTTGGCACTGAAATCCTCTCCATCATCCCCGGCCGCGTGTCGACCGAAGTCGATGCGCGCCTGTCGTTTGACGAAGACGCCACCTACACGCGCGCCGAGCGCCTCATCGAGCTGTACCAGGCGGCCGGCGTGCCGGTGGATCGCGTGCTGATCAAGGTCGCCGCCACCTGGGAAGGCATTCGCGCCGCCGAACGGCTGCAGCGACGCGGCATCCACTGCAACCTGACGCTGCTGTTCAGCTTCTGCCAGGCCGTGGCCTGCGGGCAGGCCAAGGTGCAACTGATTTCGCCTTTTGTCGGCCGCATCTACGACTGGTACAAGAAAGCGGCCGGCGCCGCGTGGAACGAAGCGGCGATGGCGGGTGCGGCCGACCCCGGCGTGCAATCGGTCAAGCGCATTTTCGATTACTACAAGCGCCACGGCGTCGCCACCGAGGTCATGGGCGCCAGCTTTCGCAACGTCGGCCAGATCACCGCGCTGGCTGGCTGCGACCTGCTCACCATCAGCCCCGAACTGCTGGCGCAATTGGCCGCCAGCGAGGCGCCGTTGGCGCGCGCGCTCGACGCCGAGGCGGCGCGAAAACTTGATCTTCCGGCCGTGCAGTACGACGAGGCGCAGTTTCGTCTCGCCTTGAATCAGGACGCCATGGCGACGGAGAAGCTGGCCGAAGGCATCCGCTCGTTCATTGCCGACGCCGAGAAGCTCGACGCCTTGATGCAAGCCGCCTGAGGGGTGTTCTGGATGGATTGGCAAGCCCGTCCGCGCTGCGACGAAGCCGCCGCCTGGCCGCTGTTGCAGGCGCATTTCGCGCAGCACTTTGCTGGGACTCGCGCTTTCGATCTGCGGCAAGCGTTTGCCGAAGACGGCGCAGCGCGCGCCCAGCGCTTCAGCTTCGAGGCTGCGGGCGTGTTCGCGGATCTGTCAAAAAACCTGATCGACGCCGAAGCGCAGCGCCTGCTCAACCAATTGGCGTGCGAATGCGGCATCGAAGCGCAACGCGACGCCATGCTGGCCGGCGAGCGCATCAACACCAGCGAGCAGCGCGCCGTCACGCACATGCACTGGCGTTATGAATCAAATCAGCCGCCAGCGCTTTCAGGACAAGCGCGAGCAGCTTCTGAAAGCATAGCAAACACGGTGGCCAATGCCACGGCGGTGCACCGCGCGATGCTCGACTTCGCCGAAGCCGTGCGCGCCGACGAACGCATCACCGACGTCGTCAACATCGGCATCGGCGGCTCCGATCTGGGGCCGCGCATGGTGGTTCAGGCGCTGCGCTCGAGCGGCCACGCCAACGGCCCGCGCGTGCATTTCATCGCCAACATGGACGGCCACGAGCTGGCCGAACTGCTGCCGCGCCTGCAGGCCGACAGCACGCTGTTCATCATCGCCTCCAAGACCTTTGGCACCGCCGAGACGATGCAGAACGCCGCCTCGGCGCGGGCGTGGTTTTTGGCGCAGGGCGGCGGCGACGTGGCGCGCCATTTCGTCGCCTTGAGCGCCAACACCGCCGCCGTCGAATCGTTTGGCGCCGGCTGCTGCTTTGCGTTTGACGAAGGCGTGGGCGGGCGCTTTTCGCTCTGGTCGAGCATCGGCCTGTCGATTGCCATCGCCATCGGCCGCGCCGGTTTTGAGGCTTTGCTGGCCGGCGCTCACGCCATGGACCGGCACTTTGCCAGCGCACCCGTCGAAAACAACCTGCCGGTGCAACTGGCGCTGCTCGATTTGTGGAATCGCAACTTCCACCACTTTGCCAGCCGCTGCGTTGCCCCCTACCACCACGGCCTGCGCAGCCTGCCGGCCTATCTGCAACAACTGGAGATGGAAAGCAACGGCAAGCGGGTCGATACGCGCGGCCGTGCCCTTGAGGCCGCCAGCGCGCCCGTCACCTGGGGCCAGGCCGGCAGCAACGGGCAACACGCCTTCTTCCAGATGCTGCACCTGGGCACCGACGTGGTGCCGGTCGAATTCGTGCTGGTGCGCGGGGCTGCACACGATCTGCCTGATCACCACGCCAAGCTGCTGGCCAACGCGCTGGCGCAGGCGCGCGCGCTGATGGTCGGGCAGGCGGGCGACGCGCCCGAGCGCCACTTCCCCGGAAACCGGCCTTCCACGGTCTTGATGCTGGCCGACCTGTCGCCGCGCAGCCTGGGCGCCTTGCTCTCCATGTATGAGCATCGAACCTTTGCGCTGGGCGCGCTGTGGGGCGTCAACCCATTCGATCAATGGGGTGTGGAACTGGGCAAGCGGCACGCGGGCGAGATCGAAGCGGCGCTGCACGCGGGCGATGCCGTCGATCTGGACGCCTCCACCGCGATCCTGATCGCGCGCTTGCACGGCAGCTAAGAAAGCCGCGCGCCGAGGCTCAAGCGACGCTGGCCAGCTGGCGATGCATGTCGCTGATCGCAGGCAAGGCGGTAATCAACAGCCGGCTGCCCGCCAACAGATGCGGTCGCAGGCGCAGATCCAACTCGCCGCCCGCAGGCCATAGCTGCGCCGCCAGAACCTCGGCTGTGGCGTCGCCCGGCGCACGCCAGCCGCCTTCAACCGCCCAAAGACACAGCCCGTTGCCTTCCGGCGCCACGCTCGGCGGCATGGGCGGCAAGTCGCACGCGGCGACCAGCGCGCCGGCTTGCAGCACATACAGGCGTTGCTGCGGCAAGCTGGCCAGTATCGTCAGCGGCACGCCCGGCGCCGGTGGCGCCGCGCGCCAGAAGTTGCCCGCCGCCAGCGCGCCCGCCGGCAGCATGGGCATCGCCCGCGCCGTGATCGGCGCCAGCAGCGTGAGGGGCGAGGCGCCGCTCGGCAGCGCATGGCGCACCACCATCACCAGATCGCCCAGGCGCACGGTCTCGAACACACGCGGCGCAAATTCGTGCGGCAGCCGGATGCAGCCGTGCGACGCCGGATAGCCCGGCAAATGCCCGCCGTGCAGCGCCACGCCCTGCCACGTCAGCCGCAGCATGTAAGGCATGGGCGCGTTGTTGTAGGTGCTGGATCGGTGGTGCCGCGCCTTTTGCAGCACCGGGTACACCCCGGACGGCGTGCCGTAACCCGCCTTGCCCGTGCTGACGCTTGAAAAGCCAATTGCCAGCCCGTCGCGGAACACCTGGATCATCTGCGTGTGCAGGTTGACCAGCGCCACCACCGGGCCGCTGGGCGACAGGTGCGGCAGCCAGAAATGCTGACGTGGCGTCAGGGGGTAGCGAGGGGCGACAGAGTCTTTGCGAGCGGCCCAACTGGCTGGCGCGATGATCGCCGCTGCGCCGCCCAGGGCAACCCGCGTCAGCACGCGACGTGAGAGCGAGGCAGGGGCCGTGCGTGCGCCAAGGGTCATGAAAACGAGCCAGAACGTTGAGGTGACAAATCGTAGCAAATCACCTCGGCAAGATGCACTGATGGTGCGCTTGACTACGATATCGAGCGCCGGCGCTTGATAGGTAAGCGCGAGCAGCTATCGTTTTTGATGGCCTGGCAAAACACCTCAGCTGCTTTGTGGGAGCGGCCTTGGCCGCGATGGACGCATCGCCGCTCAGCCACGTCCATCGCGGCCAAGGCCGCTCCCACAGCCGCACAGCCCAAAAAAAAGAGCCGCTGTTCTCCAGCGGCTCTTTTCAGCGGTCAGCACCAGGCCGACACATCAGGGACGACGATTTACATCATCCCGTCCATGCCACCCATGCCGCCCATGCCACCTGGCATGCCGCCGGCCGGGGCGTCGTCCTTCGGTGCTTCGGCGACCATGGCTTCGGTCGTCAGCATCAGGCTGGCCACGGAGGCGGCGTTCTGCAGCGCGGTGCGCGTGACCTTCGTCGGGTCCAGAATGCCCATCTCGATCATGTCGCCATACTCGCCGTTGGCGGCGTTGTAGCCGTAGTTGCCCTTGCCGTTCAGCACGTTGTTGACCACCACGCTGGCTTCTTCGCCGGCGTTGTAGACGATCTCGCGCAGGGGCGATTCGATGGCCTTCAGCACCAGCTTGATGCCGGCGTCCTGATCGGCGTTGGCGCCCTTGATCTCGCCCGCGGCCTGCTTGGCGCGCAGCAGCGCCACGCCACCACCGGCCACGATGCCTTCTTCCACCGCAGCGCGCGTGGCGTGCAGGGCGTCTTCCACGCGGGCCTTCTTCTC
>JAGOVZ010000182.1 GCA_018060485.1 Ottowia sp.
AACAGCGCGGAGACCTCGGTCTCTTTCCTCTCCAGCGTCAGGCGGCTTGAGAGGTTCTGGTAGACCTTCTGCAAGTCTTGCGCGGTGCCGGCGTAGTAGTACTCGGCGGCGGTTTTCTGCGCGATGGCCTTCAGCGTTTCTTCGTCCAGCCGCACGCGCATCGACCAGCCTTCGAAGCCGATGGTTTCGCCATCAACCGTGCCCACGCCGACGGTGTAGACCTTGACGCCCCGGTCGGCAGCCAGCTTGGCGGCTTCGATCGGGTCGACGCCGGTGGTGCGCTGGCCGTCGGTCAGCATGATGATGGCGGCCGAGTTGTACGAGCCCGGCGGCACGGGGATGAATTCGTTCTGCTTGGGCGGCGGCTGGTCGAGCGAGCGGCCCATGCCGCCGCGCATGCGGTCAAAGCTGAGCTGCTGCAGCTCGATGCCGGCATTGGGAAAGATCGTCGCCAGCGAGATCACGATGGCGTTGCCCGTGGCCGTGGCGCGCTGCAGCTGAAAGCGGTCAATGGCGGTGACCAGGTCGTCGCGGTTGACGGTGGGCAACTGCGCCACCTGCGCCGAGCCGGCAAAGGCCACGATGCCGACCCTGACGTCGCGCGGCAAGTCTTTCAGGAACGCCTTGGCCGCGTTTTGCGCCGCCACCAGACGGTTCGGCTCGACGTCGGTGGCGCGCATGCTGCCCGAGACGTCCATGGCCAAAATGATGGTCTGCTGGTTGGAGGGCAGGGCGACCACCGCCACCGGCCGCGCGCTGGCCAGCAGCATGGCCGCCAGCGCCAGCAGCATCAACAGCGGTGGCACATGGCGGCGCCAGCCGGGGCCGCGGCCCATGGCCTCTTTCACGATCGCCAGGCTCGCGTAGCGCACGGCGAGCTTCTTCTTGCGCCGCATCAGCCACCAGTACAACAGCACCAGCAGCGGCAACAGCAGCAGCAGCCACAAGAACTGCGGCCACAGAAAATTCGGCTGCGGCACGCCCGCAGGCCACTTGAGGAAGGCAGGCCAGGTGAAATTCATGGCGGCCCCATTGTCGCGCGATCAGGCGGTTTTGCGCAGGTGCGCGGGCATTCCGCCGCCGGCGGCCACGCGGGCCCGCTGGCGCCGCAGGTCGGTAAAGCGCACGATGGCGCTGGCCAGATCGTCGTCGGTCGACAGCTCCAGCGTGTCGACGCCGGCGCGCGCCAGTGATTCGCGCAACTCGGCTTCGCGCTGGGCGGCAATGGCGGCAAAGCGACGGCGAAACGCCGGGCTGTGGGTGTCGACCAGCAGTTGCTCGCCGGTTTCGGCATCGCGCAGGGTCAGCAGGCCGAGGTCGGGCAGCGCCAGCTCCAGCGGGTCGGTCAGGCGCACGGCCACCACTTCGTGCCGCGTGGCGAGCTGGCCGAGCGGCTTTTCCCACCCCGGTTCGCTGATGAAATCCGACACCACGAAAATGGTCGAGCGGCGGCGGATGGTGTTGGCCGCCGCCAGCAACAATTCAGACAGTTTTGTGCCGCCAGCGCTTGACTGGCGCGCGCGAGCAGCTTCTTTTTTTGTAGTGGCCGCCGGCTGCACCGACTGCATGGCGTGCAGCAGATGCAGCACGTGCTGGCGGCTGGCGCGTGCGGGAATCATCTTCTCGACCCCCGCGGCATACAGCAGCGCGCCGACGCGGTTGCCGTGCCGCGTGAGCAGCCGCGCCAGCACGGCAACAAACTCGGCCGACACCTGGCGTTTGCGTTGTGGGCCGGAGCCGAAATCGACCGAGGGGCTCAAGTCCAGCAGAAACCACGCCGCCATCTCGCGGTCTTCGGTGAACACGCGCACGTGCGGGGTCTGCATGCGCGCCGTCACGTTCCAGTCGATGTGGCGCACGTCGTCGTGCATCTGGTATTCGCGCAGATCGGCCAGATCGAGCCCCGCACCGCGCATCAGCGTGCGGTAGTCGCCCAGCAGCAGGCCATCCAGCCGGCGCAGCACCGACCATTCGAGGCGGCGCAGGATGTGCTCGGCGTTGGGCGTGGCGGTTTCAGCGCGCGGCGGGTTGGGCACCGCGTGGGGCGGCGGGGTTTTTTCGCGGCGCAACCAGCGGATCATGGGGCGGTGCTGCGGCGACGATGCGCGGCAGGAGATTCTTCGATAGATGGATGTGCGGCGCATCCCATCCCATCCCCGTCGTTCCGGCGCAAGCCGGAATCCAAGCGAGGCTTGGTTGTGGACACGCCGTCTGGATTCCGGTTTGCGCCGTAATGACGGGGGAGTTGGGTCGCCAGTGACATCACCGTGGCGCCGCCGTCACGCCGCCAGCCTGTCGTGCGCCAGCGGCTTGGGCGGCGGCGGCACCTTGGCCATGATGCGCAGCACAACCTGGTCGGCGGCCAGCCCTTCGGACAGCGCCTCGTACGACAGCACCAGGCGATGTCGCAGCACGTCGGGCACCAGGTCGCTCATGTCCTCGGGCAGGGCGTAGGTGCGCCCGCGCATCATGGCCAGCGCCTTGGCGCCTTCGATCAGGCCGATGGTGGCGCGCGGGCTGGCGCCAAAGGTGATCATGGGCGCCAGATCCTTCAGCCCGACCTCGGCTGGCGCGCGCGTGGCGGTCACCAGCTTGACGGCGTACTGCACGAGTGAGGGGTCGACGTACACCTGCCGGCATTCACGTTGCAGCGCAGCCAGCTGTTCCATGCTGGCCACGGGGTTGACGTCGATGCGCGGGCCGGTCACGCGCTGGGCGATGACGAACTCCTCCTCGTCGGTCGGGTAGCCGACCAGCACCTTCATCATGAAGCGGTCGACCTGCGCCTCGGGCAGCGGATAGGTGCCTTCGGTCTCGATGGGGTTCTGCGTGGCCATGACGAGGAACGGCTCGGGCACGAAATGCGTCTGGCCGGCGATGGTGACCTGGCGCTCCTGCATGACTTCCAGCAGCGCGCTTTGCACCTTGGCGGGCGCGCGGTTGATCTCGTCGGCCAGCAGCAGGTTGGTGAATACGGGGCCCAGCGCAGTGCTGAAATCGCCGTCGCGCTGGTTGTAGATGCGCGTGCCGATCAAATCGGCCGGCACCAGGTCGGGCGTGAACTGGATGCGCTTGAACTGGCCTTGCAGCACACCGGCCAGCGTCTTCACCGTCAGCGTCTTGGCCAGGCCCGGCACGCCCTCGACCAGCAGGTGGCCGCCGGCCAGTAGCGCGACCATCACGCGCTCCAAAAAGCGGTCTTGCCCGACCACCACGCGCTTGACCTCGTAGAGGATTTGCTCCATCAGCTCGGCGGTGGCGGGATTAGGTTCAAAACGGCGGATGTCGGCGTCAGTCATGCGCAGGGCGCTCCGAAAATAAGAGTAATTAGAACGGCGGTTGACCAGCGGCCGCGGCGGCGTTTTCAATCGGCACGGCAAAGCCGATGCCCAAAAACGTGCGCGCCGGCGTCGGGTTGAGGATGGCGGTGACGATGCCCACCACCTGCCCGTCCATGGTGACCAGCGGCCCGCCCGAGTTGCCGGGGTTGGCGGCGGCGTCGAACTGGATCAGGTTGCTCATCACCTGACCGCCTTCGGGCGACTTGAAGCCGCGCTTCAAACCCGACACCACGCCCGCCGAAACCGAGGGTCCGATGCCGAACGGAAAGCCGATGGCCACCACTTCGTCGCCCGGCTGCAGGTCGGCGGTGGAGCGCATGGTGGCGGCCTGCAGGTCGTCGGGGATCTTCTGCGCGCGCAGCACCGCCAGGTCGTTCTCGGGGGCGACGTTGACGATGGCTGCCGGCGCCTCCAGTCCGTCGGCAAAGGTCACGGTGATGCTCTCCGAGCCCTGCACCACATGCAGGTTCGTCAGGATGGTGCCGTTGTCGATGATCACCACGCCCGTGCCCACGCCGCGGCCCATTTCGGCGTGGCCCTTGCGGTCTTTCTTGCCGGCCACCAGACCCTCGACGCGTACCAGCGCCGGGCCCACAGTGGCGGCCGCGCGCGCCGCCTGCGAGGGCAGCACCTTGTTGGTCAGCGTGTGCATGACGGCGGCGTTGATGTCGTCCTGCGTCAGCTTGCGCGGCGCCGTGCGGCCCCAGGGGCCGGCAGTAAAGGCCAGCGCGCCGCCCAGCAGCGCGACCGCCACCCACATCAGGCCCGGGTGCGCCAGCGCGGCGCGCAGCCGTTGCCGGCGCGTGGGCGACGGCGCGGCCGTCTCTTGGGGGCCGGGCACAGCGTCCGCCATCGGTTCGGCCGGGGCGTCGCCTGCCGGTGCCATGCCGGGCGGGCGGGATCGACTGTAAAGCGCGGTTCGACGCATGGTTCACCCTCGACTTCAGGACCAGAGATCACACGGTATCACGACGGGCGCCCGCCGCGCCACTGCAAGCCGCGTCAACGTCACCAGCACCCTCGGGCATGATGCGCGCATGACGGTCTGGATCGACACCCACTGCCATCTGGATGCCCCCGAGTTTTCGGCCGATGTCGCCGCCGTGCGGGCGCGGGCAGCTGCAAAAAACGTAGCGATCTGCGTCATTCCCGCCGTCGAAGTGAGCGCCTTCGAAGGTGTGCGGGCGTTGGCGCACGCCGGCGGCGACGCCTACGCGCTCGGCATTCACCCGCTGTACGTCGAGCGCGCGCACGATGAGGACCTGCTGCGCCTGGACGAGGCGCTGACGCGCCACGCGGGCGACCCGCGCCTGGTGGCAGTGGGCGAAATCGGCCTCGACTACTTCGTGCCCGAACTCGCCGCCCCGGGTCCGCTGCGCGAGCGGCAAGAGCATTTCTACCGCGAGCAACTCAAGCTGGCGCGGCGGCACGGTCTGCCCGTGATCGTGCACGTGCGGCGCTCGGTCGATCAGGTGCTGAAAGGCTTGCGCGACATTGGCGTGGCGGGCGGCATCGCTCATGCGTTCAACGGCAGCCGGCAGCAGGCTGATGCTTTTCTGGGCATGGGTTTCAAGCTCGGTTTCGGCGGCGCCGTCACCTACGACCGCGCCACGCGCCTGCGCGCGCTGGCGGCCGAGTTGCCGCCCGAAGCCATCGTGATGGAAACCGATGCCCCCGACATCCCGCCGCACTGGCTCTACGCCACCGCTGAGCAGCGTGCAGCGGGGGCGCCTCAGGGGCGCAACGAGCCAGCCGAGCTGCCGCGCATCGCGGGCGAAGTGGCGCGGTTGCGGGGCGTTTCAAGCGACGAGTGGGCGGCCACGACCACGGCGAATGCGTTGGCGGCGCTGCCGCGTCTTGCGCGACTTTGAAT
>JAGOVZ010000183.1 GCA_018060485.1 Ottowia sp.
GCACCTTGGGGTGCAGCGTTTTCACGCGGCCGTCGAGCATCTCGGGGAACTGCGTCACCTCGGCCACCTCGGTCACCGGCAGGCCGGCCTCCTGCAGCAGCTTGGCCGTGCCGCCGGTCGACAGCAGGTTGAAGCCCAGCGCCACCAGCGCGGCGGCGAATTCGGCCACGCCGGTCTTGTCGGAAACGGAGATCAATGCGTTCATGGCTGACAACGAGTTCGAATATAAAAACAGGCGCCGGCGCTTGTCCATCAAGCGCAAGCAGCTATCAAAAACATAGTTTTCGGCTTTGGCGCTACCGCATCATGGCGGCGACAGCAGCTCGTGTTCGAGCAGCTTCTTGCGCAGCGTGTTGCGGTTCATGCCCAGCCATTCGGCGGCGCGGCTCTGGTTGTGACCGGCGTGCTGCATCACGACGTCGAGCAGCGGCTTTTCAACCGTGCGCACCACCATGTCGTACAACGCACCCGGCTCGGTGCCGCGCAGGTCGCGGAAGTACGCCTCCAGGCTTTCGCGCACGCACTCCTCGATGTTCTTCTTGCTCATGGTTCAGCGGGCCTCCAATGCACCCGTGGGCTGATCGGCCAGCGCCGTGGGCAGGCGCTCGTGGCCGTCGGCCAGTTCCTCGAAATAGTCGGCCACCAGCTGCCATTGCAGCGGGGCGCTGTCGATGCCGTTCATGCGGGCGCGAAACGCATCGCCGCCCGGCAGATCGCGCACGTACCAGCCAATGTGCTTGCGCGCCGAGCGCACGCCGGTGAATTCGCCGTACAGGCCGTAGTGGTCTTGCAGATGCGCCAGCAGCGCGCGGCGCACCTCCAGCACCAGCGGCGGCGCCAACAGTGCGCCCGTGTTCAGGTAGTGCGCGATCTCGCGGAAGATCCACGGCCGGCCCTGCGCGGCGCGGCCGATCATCAGCGCATCGGCGCCGGTCGCACGCAGCACGGCCTGCGCCTTGTGCGGTGAATCGATGTCGCCATTGGCCACCACCGGAATGCGCAGCGCGGCCTTGACGGCAGCGATGGTCGCGTATTCGGCCGCGCCCTTGTAACCCTGCTCGCGCGTGCGGCCGTGCACGGTGACCATTTGCACGCCGGCGCTTTCGGCGGCGCGGGCGATGTTCAAGGCGTTCTTCACCTGCGCGCACCAGCCGGTGCGCATCTTCAGCGTCACCGGCACGCCGTGCGGTGCGCAGGCGGCCACCACGGCCTCAATGATTTGCAGCGCCAGCGCCTCGTCCTGCATCAGCGCGCTGCCGGCCCACTTGTTGCACACCTTCTTGGCCGGGCAGCCCATGTTGATGTCGATGATCTGCGCGCCGCGGTCGATGTTGTAGGCCGCCGCCGCGGCCATCATGGCGGCGTCGGTGCCGGCGATCTGCACCGCGATCGGCCCCGGCTCGCCGGTGTGGTCGGCGCGGCGCGAGGTCTTCAGCGTGTGCCACAAATCCTTGCGCGACGTCACCATCTCGCTCACGGCATAGCCGGCGCCAAAGCCGCGGCACAGCTGGCGGAACGGCCGATCCGTCACCCCCGCCATGGGGGCGACAAACAAGCGGTTGGGCAGGCTGTGGGGACCGATCTGCATGGTGAAAAAGCGGCGCGGCGAAGGCGGCACGTGAAGGCCGGAAGGCAGCGGGGGAGCGGATTCTACCTGCCCAAAATTTCAGCAGTCGAAACCACGCGTCGCCCCGTGGCGCGCGCCTACACTCGGGCGCGATGGAAGCCTGGCTGCAACAACTCCTCGCCGCGCTGGCGTTGCCTGAATACGGCCTGTCGACGGTGTTCGTGGTCTCCTTTGTCTCGGCCACGCTGCTGCCATTGGGCTCTGAGCCGGCGGTGTTTGGCTTGATCAAGCTCAACCCGCACCTTTTCTGGCCGGCCATTCTGGTGGCCACGGCCGGCAATACGCTGGGCGGCGTGGTGACGTGGTGGATGGGCTACGGCGCGCACCAGATGGTCGACAAGTATCGCGATTCGCCCACCCACCTGCGCGCGCTCGACTGGCTGCGCCGCATCGGGCCGCCGGCGTGCTTTCTGTCCTTTCTGCCGATCATCGGCGACCCGCTGTGCGCCGTCGCCGGCTGGTTGAAGATGCCGCTGGCACCCTGCACCGCGTGGATGGCGGTCGGCAAGTTCGCGCGCTACGTGGTGATGACGGCGGCGCTGCTGGCCGCGTGGCCCGGCGCGTTGCGCTTTGCTACGTGATTGATAGCTGCTTGCGCTTGCCAGTCAAGCGCTGGCAGCATTTTTTTCTCAGATTTGACCGACACCCGATGACCGTCGACCTGTTTGCCGATCACACGCCGCCGCCCGGCGAAGTGGCGATGCTCGGGCCATCGGCCCGCGTGCTGCGCGGCTTTGCGCTGCCGCGCATGGATGCGCTGTGGGCGGCGCTGCAAGACGTCACCCTGCAAGCGCCGTTTCGCCACATGGTCACGCCCGGCGGGCAGCGCATGTCGGTGGCGCTGACCAACTGCGGCGCGCTCGGCTGGGTGAGCGACCGGCGCGGCTACCGCTACACACCGCTCGACCCCGACAACGGCGCGCCCTGGCCGGCGTTGCCCGTCGAGTTCTTGAGCCTGGCGCACGATGCCGCCGCCGCAGCCGGGTTTGCCGGCTTTGTGCCCGACGCCTGCCTGATCAACCGCTACCAGCCCGGCGCCCGCATGTCGCTGCACCAGGACCGCGACGAACGCGATCTGTCGCACCCCATCGTATCCGTCTCGCTCGGTGTGCCGGCGGTGTTCTTATGGGGCGGCCTGCGCCGCGCCGACCGCGCCGAGCGCGTGCCGCTGTTTCATGGCGACGTGGTGGTGTGGGGCGGGGTGGATCGCCTGCGCTTTCATGGCGTGGCGCCGGTTCGCCTATCAACGCACGCGCTGACAGGTGGTGAGCGCATCAACTTCACGCTCCGCCGCGCGGGCAACGCGCCAGACCCAATGGTCTCCGCCAATTGACAACCAATCGCTGCCCAGCTCCAAACCGCGTCACCCTTGGCGCGATCTGTCAGCGCATTCCAAACCGGGGGTTCTTATCCAAACACCCCACCGGAGCGCCACATGTCTCGTTTGTTTGCCCGCATCGCATTCTTGTAGACCGCGTTGGGAGCAGTTGCTGGCTCTGCGATGGCCGGCGTCAATCCTCCTGCATCGGCGCCCGCCGCCGCAGTGCCGGCGCTCTCCGAATGGTCGCTGCTTGCGCTGGTGCCGCTGGTGGGCGTGCTCGCTTACCGCGCGAAGAAGAAGACCGACCGCGACAGCGACAAGCAGCGCAAAGACAGCGACGAGACGGATCAATAAGGCTGGGCTGGCGCGGAAAATCGCGCTCATGTGACAGGCGCCACAACGCCTTGTTGCGTCAGAGGCGTCGCTTGATCCACCGTCGACAAAGATGTCCGTCTTGCTGACCGTCATCGTGGCAAGCCTGACCTTGGCATTGCTGCTTGAGGCGCGCTTTCCACTGCGTTCCGTGGCAGAGGCACCGCTGCGTCGCTGGTTTACCAATCTGTCGCTGTCGGCGCTGAGCCTGGCAACATCGTTAGGCGCCACGGTGGGCTTGTATGCCGCCGCCCGCGCTCTGCTCGGGCCCCATGTGGCATCAATTGAATTGCTTCCGCGCATCGGCGCGCCAGCGTGGGTTCAATGGATGCTGACCTTCGCCGTGCTCGACGGCACCGCGTACGTGCTGCACCGCCTGTCGCATTCCGTGCCCTGGCTGTGGCGCCTGCACGCGGTGCACCACAGCGACACCGAGGTCGACGCCACGACCAGCTATCGACATCATCCGCTGGAAAGCCTTTTCACTGCCGCAGTCAACGTGCCACTGTTGTTGCTGCTCGGTGCGCCGGTGGCCGCCGTGCTGGCCTACACGCTGCTGGCCAACGTCGTCAGCGTCTTCAGCCACGCCAATGTTGGCCTCCCGATGCTGGAACACGCCCTGCGGCACATTCTGGTAACTCCGGCGTTTCACCGTGTCCACCACGCGGCAGACCGGCCATGGACCGACCGCAACTTCGCCACTGTCTTTCCGATCTTCGACCGCCTGCTGGGCACCGCCGCCACCTTGCCAGCGCAGGTGCAGCAGTCGATGACGCTGGGGCTGGAACATTTCCGCTCAGCGCCACAGCAACAGCTCGGAGGCTTGCTCGCCCAGCCCTTCGTCGCGCCAGGTGAACGCAGCCAGCCCCCGCGCAAGAGAGCGCCCACGGCCGACGTGTCTACTTGACCCCGGATTCGGGCGGCCGGTCCGGCGGTGGCTTGCGCCGCGTGTCGTCGAAGAACAGCATGACAACCAGCACATAGAGCAGCGGCGCCAGCACCAGCGCCACCACGAAGGCCGCGGCGGCGTTGACCCAACCGCCGTAGTACAGCGCGGCGTAGATGCCGATGAAGGCCAGCCCTATCCACAGCGGCCAGAGCTTCACCACCCGCGCCACCTGCCGCGAAGGCTGTCGGGAGCCGCAAACCTGGAGCCCATGATCAAAGCGCAGGCACGCCCAGTTCGTCCAGCACCTTCTCGAGCTGCACGGCGGAAACCGGGGCCGGGTGCGACGTGACATTTCCCGTGGGCGAGCTGTACGGATACGGGTAGTACCGAGTGACGGACGGCTGATAGCTGGCGTCGTCGCCGGCGGTGGCGCCGAATTTGCCTACGTCGCCCTCGAGCCGGGTCGCCGTTGCATGCAGCCGGTCCTTCAACTGCGTCAGCTTGGCGGGATCCATGTGGTTGATCCAGTCCTTGAACTTGGCCTGATCGGCACCGTTTTGCAGGTTCAAGCCTTGCGTTTGCGCATATTTCACCAGCAGGGGAACCGCACTGTAGCCGCCGCCGCTCTGGTCACACAGCGTTCTCGCGGCATCGTCGTCGATGCCTGCCTGCTTGAGGAAAGCCAGCGAGCGGCCCTTGTCGAAGTCGGGCTCGTGCTGGCTGTTGGCTTTGTGATCGTTCCACGCCCACATGCCGACAGCCGCCACCGCCATGATGCCCACGCCCACCCAGACGATCGGGCCTCCCAGCGCGGCGGCGCCCGCCACGCCCGCCGCCTCGAGACCCGAGGCGGCCGAGGCGCCGAAGGTGGCCATCATCATGCCGGTGCCTTGCGCCACGTACAAGCCACCGGACACGTTGTCGCCCTTGGAAAACGCGTCGTAAGCGGCAATGGCATCCACCGTGGCGCCCATCACGCCGGTGATTTTCGAGAACGTACTGCC
>JAGOVZ010000184.1:0-3980 GCA_018060485.1 Ottowia sp.
GCCTTGTCGGCTTCGGTGATCTTTTCTTTTTGCAGCAGGCGGTCCAGGCTCTTGCCGACGGTGGCCAGCCCCTTGTCGACCGCCGGCTGGGCGATGTCGACCATGACGACGTTGATGCCCGACACGGCGCAAGCCTGCGCGATGCCGTTGCCCATGGTGCCGGCACCGACGATGCCCACGGTGGTGATGCTCATGATGGTTTTTCCTCGTGTGATGAATGAAGGCAGGCCCCGGCCTGTGCGGGACGCAAGCTGACGATGTTAGCGGCACGCCGCGTCAGTTTGCCAAACGATCGAATTGCTGCATAAAACATAGCTGCCAGCGCTTGTCAATCAAGCGCTGGCGCTTGTTTTCATGCAAGAAATTCAGCGCCGAAAGCGCTGTCGCGTGAAGGCCAGTGCGATCCAGAAGCTGGCAATGGCGTACAGCGCCAGCACGGCCAGATGGCGCGCCGCATCGGCCGGCCACTGGTCAAGGAACAGCGGCCGCACCAGTTCGACCGCTGCTGTCAGCGGCAGCCAGTCGGTGATGGCTTGCGCAAACGCCGGCAGCTGCGTGCGCGGAAAGAACACGCCGCTCAGAAACATCATCGGCGACAGGAGCACCGCGAAGTAATAGGTGAAGAAGTCGTAGCCCTTGGCCTTGGCGTTGAACACCAGCGCCATGCTGGCAAAGGTGACGCCGGCGATCAGCAGGATCGGCGGCACCAGGATCAGCTTCGGACTCAGGCTGATCTTCAGCGCCAGCATCACGCCCAGGATGGCGATGACCGAGAACAGCGCCTTGAAGCCAGCCCACAACATCTCGGCCAGCACCACGTCGTCCAGGCTGATGGGCGTGTTCAGAATGCCGTCCCAGGTCTTTTGCACGTGCATGCGCGAGAAGGCCGAATACAGCGCCTCGAAGCTGGCCGCGTTCATCGCGCTCATGCAGATGCTGCCGCTGGCTAAAAACAATATGTAGGGCACCTCTTGCCCGTGCGTGGGCACGCGGCCCACCATCGCGCCCAGGCCGTAGCCGAAGGCCACCAGCCACAAGAGCGGCTCGCCGATGTTGGCCAGCAGGCTGGGAATCGCCAGCTTGCGCCACACCAGCAGGTTGCGCTGGAACACGGGCCACCAGCGCATGGACAGGCGCGGTGGCGACCAGACGGAAGGCGTGTTCATGGCGAGCTCTGATGACGGCGAATGGATGCACAAACAACCAGACGCGAAGGACGCGAAGATTCCGCGAAGCACGCAAAAGGAACATCCAAAAGACGTGTTTTCTTTCGCGTTCTTCGCGAATCCTTTGCGTCCTTCGCGTCCGGCTGTTGACGTTTTGTGCCCATCACCCGTCCTCCCGAATCTGTCGGCCGGTGAGCTTGAGGAACAAATCCTCCAGATTGGCGGGCCGGTGCAGCGTGCGCAGGTGAGGATGCGCTTCCAGCGCCTGCATCAGCGGGCGCGCCTGGCGGGTGTAGAAGAACACCGTCTCGCCGCTTCGCTCCACCCGCTCGGCGCGCGCGGCCAGCGCGGATTCGGCCAGTTGCAGCGCGCCCTGGCCATAGACCTCGACCACCTCCGGCTCCAGGTGCTCGGCAATCAGCTCGCGCGGGCGGCCCTCGGCGATCTTGCGGCCGTGGTCGAGCACCAGCAGGCGCTGGCACAAGCGCTCGGCCTCGTCCATGAAATGCGTGGTCAGCAGGATCGACTTGCCCTCGGCCAGCAAGCGTTGCAGGCGCTCCCACATCAGGTGGCGCGCTTGCGGGTCGAGGCCGGTGGTGGGTTCGTCCAGCAGCAGCAAATCGGGGTTGTTGACCAGCGCGCGCGCCAGCGACAAGCGCCGCTTCATGCCGCCCGACAACTCGGCCGGCTTGGCGTCGGCCTTGTGGCCCAGCGCGGCAAAGTCAAGCAGTTGCGGCACGCGCTCGGCCATTTGCGCACGCGTTAGACCAAAGTAGCGGCCGAAGACAAACAGGTTTTCGGCACAGCTGAAATCGGGGTCGAGCGAATCGAACTGCGTCACCACGCCGAGCCGCGCCTTGATGGCCAGCGCGTCGCGCGGCATCTCCAGCGCCGCGCCATCGGCCCGGGCGAAGTAGCGGATTTGCCCGGACTCCGGCGCAGTCAGCCCCAGGCACATGCGAATGGTGGTCGTCTTGCCGGCGCCGTTGGGCCCGATCACGCCCAGGCATTCGCCCGGCGCGATGGCCAGCGACACGCCATCGACCACGCGCGCGTCGCCATAACTCTTGACGAGGTCATGGACGTCGAGCAGCGGCGGGGCGGTCATCCGGCGCGATTGTGCCTTGCATGATCTGAGTCAAAGCCCTAAACTAATATGCATGCTTATCAAATGGCGCCAGCGCCTTGAGGAGACAAGCGCATGAACCCGCTCGATGCCGTCAATCAGCTCGGCCACGCCGAATCGCTCGGCCGGCTCGAAGACCTGCCGGCCGACTACGTCAAGGCCATCAACGACCTGTCGGTGGCGCCGCTGTGGCCGCAGTTGCGCGGTCTGCTGCCGCGCGGACAGCCGTCGCGCGCCACGCAGCCCTTCATGTGGCGCTATCAGGACGTGCGCCCGCACCTGCTGCGCGCGGGCGAGCTGACGCCGATCGAAAAAGCCGAGCGCCGCGTGCTGGTGCTGTGCAACCCCGGCCACGGCATCGACAAGCTGGTCGCCACGCCCACCATCTACGTCGGCCTGCAGCTCATCCTGCCGGGCGAAGTGGCGCCCGCCCACCGCCACACGCCCACGGCGGTGCGCTTTGTGATCGAAGGCGAGGGCGGCTACACCACCGTCAACGGCGAAAAGTGCCCCATGCACAAGGGCGATTTGATCCTGACCCCGGCGCTGAACTGGCACGAACACGGCCACGAAGGCAGCGGCCCGGTGATCTGGATGGACGCGCTGGACCTGCCCATGATCTACGCCATGGAAGCGTCCTACGCCATCGAAGGCCCCAGCCAGCCGGTGCGCCCTGAAGCTGACGCCTCGCAAAACAAATACCGCCGCGCGGGCCTGCTGCCCTATGCGTCGCTGGGCCGCGCGCAGCGTGCCGACTACCCGCAGATCCGCTACCCCTGGGTGGACGTGCGCCAGGCGCTGGCCGCGCTCGCCACCGTCACGCCCAAGGACGAGGCGGTGCAGCTGGCCTACGTCAACCCCGAAACCGGCCGCCCCTGCCTGCCCACGCTGGGCTTTTCGGCCATGCAGCTGCGCGCGGGCCAAGATTTGGCGCTGCGCAAGCGCTCGGCCAGCGGCGTGATCCATGTGATCGAAGGGCGCGGGGAATCTGAGATCGACGGCGTCACCCTGCAGTGGACGGAAGGTGACACACTGACCATTCCGACGCACGCGCAGGTCAGGCACCGCGCCATGGGCAACGACGCCTACCTGTTCCACGTGGACGACGCGCCGATGCAGCGCGCGCTCGGCTTTTACGAAGATTTTTAACCGCCAGCGCTTGTCAGAAAAGCGCGAGCAGCTATCAACAACAGAGCAGACAACATGAGCCCATACGTCTTTGAACCCGCCCCGCAAGCCGCCGTGCCGGTGCGCGGCAGCCAGCAGCAATACGCCGTCACACGCATCTTCTGCGTCGGCCGCAACTATGCGGCGCACGCGCGCGAGATGGGGTTCGACCCGGACCGCGAGCCGCCCTTCTACTTCAACAAGACGCCCGCCGACCTGGTGATGACCGGCGCCACCGTGCCCTACGCGCTGGGCACCCAGAACCTGCACTACGAGATGGAACTGGTCATCGCCATCGGCAAGCCGGCGTTCCGCGTGGGCGTGGACAAGGCGCTGGACTGCGTGTGGGGCTACGCCTGCGGTCTGGACATGACGCGGCGCGACCTGCAGAACACCGCCAAGCAGATGGGCCGGCCGTGGGACTTCGGCAAGGACTTTGAGAACAGCGCCGTGATGAGCCCGCTGGTGCCCGCCGCCGAGATCGGCCACCCGGCGCAGGGCCGCATCCAGCTGTCGGTCAA
>JAGOVZ010000184.1:4080-5210 GCA_018060485.1 Ottowia sp.
CCGCAGCACATGCTGGTGGTCGGCGGCGGCATCGGCGGTTTGGCGGCGGCGCTGGCGCTGAGCCAGTTGGGCATCCGCGTCACGCTGCTGGAGCAGGCCGAACACATCGGCGAAATCGGCGCCGGCATTCAACTGGCGCCCAACGCCTTTGCCGCGCTCGACGCGCTTGGCGTGGGCGAAAACGCGCGCCGCCGCGCCGTCTTCACCGACGAACTGGTGATGATGGACGCGGTGGATGCCAGCGTGGTCGGGCGCTTTCCCGTCGGCGCCGCGTTCCGCCAGCGCTTTGGCAACCCGTACGCGGTGATTCACCGCGCCGACATCCACACCTCGATTCTGGAAGGCGTGCAGCAATCGCAGCTGATCACCTTCAAGACTTCGGCGCGCGTCGAGCACATCGAACAGGACGGTGCGCGCGTTACCGCCATCGACCAGCACGGCCAGCGCCACACGGCCGATGCCCTCATCGCCGCCGACGGCGTGCGCTCGGTCGCGCGCCAGCTGCTGGTGGGCGATGCGCCGCGCGTCTCCGGCCATGTGGTCTACCGCGCCGTCGTGCCGGTGGCCGACATGCCGGCCGACCTGCGCATCAACGCACCCGTGGTGTGGGCCGGCCCCAATTGCCACCTGGTGCATTACCCGCTGCGCGGCAGCACCGAATACAACCTGGTCGTCACCTTTCACAGCCGCTACCAGGAAGAGTGGAGCGTGACCGAAGGCAGCAAGGAAGAAGTGCTGAGCTACTTCCAGGGCATCCATGCGCGCCCGCGCCAGTTGCTGAACTGCCCCAAAAGCTGGCGCCGCTGGGCCACGGCCGACCGCAACCCGATCCCGCACTGGACGGTGGGCCGCGTCACGCTGCTGGGCGACGCCGCACACGGCATGCTGCAGTACCTGGCGCAAGGCGCGTGCATGGCCATCGAAGACGCGGTGGCGCTGCGCGAAGCGATGAAGGCGTGCGAGCTGGATGTGGGCAACGCCTTCAAGCTGTATGAAGAAAGCCGCATCCCGCGCACCGCGCGCGTCGTGCTGTCGGCGCGCGAGATGGGGCGCCTGTACCACGCGCAAGGCGTGGAGCGCCTGGTGCGCAACCAGCTGTGGGACGGCCGCACGCCGGAGCGCTTTTACGA
>JAGOVZ010000185.1 GCA_018060485.1 Ottowia sp.
AAAAAGCCCCGGCATGCCGGGGCTTTTTTCATGCAGCGCGAAAATCGTTGGCGCGCTACGTTATTTATAGCTGCCCGCGCTTGATGAACAAGCGCCAACGGCCATTTTGATCCAGAATTCAACGTCGGCCGCTGCGTTGGCGGCGCCCATCCAGGCTGAACGCACCTGCGCCAAAGGCGGCAAACGCCAGCAGGCCGCCTGCCACACCCAGGTTCTTGTTGAACATCAGTTTCTGCATCGCCGCCTGCGCCTCGGGCAGCGCCCAGTAGTTGTGAAAGAACACGCTCGCGGCCAGCGTGAACACCATCAGGATCAGTGCCGCCCAGCGCGTCTTGAAGCCCAGCAGCAGCATCAGCCCCACGCCGACTTCCACGATGATGGCCAGCACCGCACCCACCTCCGGCAGCGGCAAGCCTTTCGATGCGATGTAGCCCACGGTGCCGGCAAAACCCCCGATCTTTCCGATGCCGGCCGGGATGAAGAAATAGGCCAGCAGCAGGCGGCCGATCAAGGCGAGGGGGTTTTGCAATGCGTTCATGGGAACTGGTGCTTCAAATGGTCTGAGACGTGACTTCACAAGACCTCCGCGTGCGCGGCTGCAGGCGTTCGAGGGCATCCTTCAGGCGGTTCAAGCGCTGCTGCCCGCATCTTGAGGCACGCGCCAGCGTGTAGAGTGCCGGGCATGACACGAACCCGTCCGCGCCTTTCCTCTCCCCGTCGCATCGCCGTCATCGGCGCCGGCATCGCCGGCCTGACCGCTGCGCGCACGCTGCAGCGCGCGGGCCACGACGTGCAGGTGTTCGAGGCCGCCCCGGTGCCAGGCGGGCGCGTGGCCACGCAGGACTCGCCGTTTGGTGGCTTCGACAGCGGCGCGCAGTACTTCACCGTGCGCGACGCGCGCTTTGCCAAGGCACTTGAAGCGACCGCTGCCGACATCGTGCGCCGCTGGAGCGCCAACGCCGTGCGCGTGCTGGACGAACACGGCCGCGTGGTCGAGGCCGCGCTGCCCGCGCGCGAGGCGCACTGGGTCGCCGTGCCCGCCATGGCGCGACTGCCCGAGCGCTGGGCCGCCCCGCTGGCAGCCGCGGGGGCGCTGCATCTGGCCACGCGCGTGACGCACATCGCGCGCGACGCACTCGCACCGTCGCGCTGGCAGCTGCACACCGAAGGCGCCGAGCCGCAGGCCGTGCAGGCGGGTTTTGATGCCGTTTTATGGGCTTTGCCCCCATCCAACGTGCGCGAAGCGCTCTTGAAATCAGAGCGGCTTGCGGTCTTGGCCGAACCTCTTTCGAAGGTCGACGTGGCGCCGTGCTGGAGCTTGATGCTGGCCTATCCGAACGCCGCGCAGCCCGGCCTGCAAACCCTGGGCCCGCAGTGGAGTGCCGCGCGCAGCACGCACCACCGCGTGGCCTGGCTGGCGCGCGAATCGTCCAAGCCCGGGCGCGAGCAGATCGAGCGCTGGACGCTGCAAGCCAGCGCCGCCTGGTCGCGCGAACATGAGAACGACAGTGCCGAGCGCGTCACCGCCAAGCTGTTGAAAGCCTTTGCCGAGGTCGCCGGCATCCGCGCCACGCCGGCCTGGAGCGATGCGCGGCTGTGGCGGCAAGCGCAGACGCTCAAGCCGCTGGGCCGACCGTACGTGTGGGACGCCGCGCGCGGCATCGGCCTGTGCGGCGACTGGTGCATTGGCCACCGGGTGGAGGACGCCTTTGTCTCGGGGCTGGAGCTGGCGCTGGCCGTGCACGGATGACGAAATGAGCTCGGCTGGCGCCTTCGATGACGGCGCTGGCGCGCCATGACTGAACCCCCGTCATTTCGTCATTGAAGCCGCGGCGCGGCTTGAGTCATTCCGTCATTGCTTCATGTACGTCGGCCGCTTTGCCCCCTCGCCCACCGGGCCGCTGCACGCCGGCTCGCTGGTGGCGGCGCTGGCGAGTTGGCTCGACGCGCGCGCCCACGGCGGGCAATGGCTGGTGCGCATCGAAGACGTCGATGTGCCGCGCTGCGTGCCGGGTGCCGACGCGCTGATCCTGCAGCAGTTGGCCGCCTGCGGGCTGCACCCGGATGCGCCGCCGGCATGGCAGTCGCGGCGCGGCGGACGCTATCAGGCGGCGCTCGATCAACTGCTGGCCGCCGGGCGCGCCTACCCCTGCGGCTGCTCGCGCAAGGACATTGAAGCGGCGCAGGCCGCGCGCGGCGTCGTGCGGCAACGCGGGGCCGAGCTGCCCTACCCCGGCACTTGCCGGCCCGAACACGGCGGTCTGGGCAACCGGGCGGCGCGCGCATGGCGCTTTCACACCGGAATTTTTGAGTCGTTTGAGCCTCCAGCGCTTGTGCAGCAAGCGCGAGCAGCTATCGATAGTGAAGTGAACAGCCACGCAACCCCATGGCATGACCGCCGCCTCGGCCCGCAGCAGCAGGACGTGGCGCAGGTCGTGGGCGACTTCGTGCTGCGCCGCGCCGACGGCCTGTGGGCGTATCAGCTGGCGGTGGTGGTCGATGACGCCGACCAGGGCGTGACCCACGTCGTGCGCGGCGAAGACCTGGCCGACAACACGCCGCGCCAGATTCTGCTGCAGCGCGCGCTGGATTTACCCACGCCGACCTACCTGCACACGCCGCTGGTGCTGGCGGCCGACGGGCAAAAGCTCAGCAAGCAAAACGGCGCCGCGCCGTTCGACGTGGCCGACCCGCTCGCCGCGCTGCAACAGGCGGCGCAAGTGCTCGGCCTGCCGCCCGCCCGCGCCGCGTCGGCCGCACAAGCGCTGCAGGGCTGGATCGCCGACTGGCAGCGCCGCTGGCGCGCCGAACAAGCCTGACGGCGGCTTTCGCTACATTGGCGGGGTGAACCAGCCCGCCCCCCATCCCCAAACCGAGCCGCAGGCCTTTCTGCGCCATTTGTTCGACATCGCCGTCGCGCGTGCCCAGCCCGCGCATGGCCTGCCGCCGCACCTGCCGCCGCCGCCGCGCGGACGCACGCTGGTGCTGGGCGCAGGCAAGGCCGCGGGCGCGATGGCGCAGGCGCTGGAAGCCGCCTGGCCCGCCGACGCACCCCTCAGCGGCCGCGTGGTCACCCGCTACGGCCACACGCCGCCGCGCCCGGCGGGCCTGCCGCAGCGCATCGAGGTGGTCGAGGCCGCCCACCCGGTGCCCGATGCGGCGGGCGAACAGGCGGCGCGCAGCCTGCTGGCGCTGGCCGAGGGGCTGACGGCCGACGACCTGGTGATCTGCCTGATCTCCGGCGGCGGCTCGGCGCTGCTCACGCTGCCGGCCGAGGGGCTGACGCTGGCCGACAAGCAGCGCGTCAACCGCGAGTTGCTGGCCAGCGGCGCCGGCATCCACGAGATGAACACGCTGCGCAAGCACCTCTCGCGCATCAAGGGCGGGCGACTGGCCGCCGCCTGCGCGCCGGCGCCGGTGGTCACGCTGGCCATCAGCGACGTGCCGGGCGACGATCTGTCGGTCATCGCCAGCGGCCCCACCGTGCCCGACGCCAGCAGTTGCGCCGACGCACTGGCCATCGCGCGGCGCCATCGCATCGCGCTGCCGGCAGACGTGGTGCAGGCGCTGGAAAGCGGCGCGCTGGAAACACCCAAGCCGGCCGACCCGCTGTTCGACCAGCACACGGTGCAACTCATCGCCACGCCGCGCCAGTCGCTTGAAGCCGCCGCCGACGCGGCGCGCGCCGCCGGCATCAGCGCCCATGTGCTGAGCGACGAGATCGAAGGCGAATCGCACGACATCGGCCGCATGCACGCGGCGCTGGCACGCGCGGTGGCGCAAGGCCACGGTGCCTTTGCGCGGCCGTGCGTGCTGCTCTCCGGCGGCGAGACCACCGTCACGCTGGGCGCGCTGCCGCCGGGTGCGGCGCCGGGGCGCGGTGGCCGCGCGGGCGAGTTCTGCCTGGGCCTGGCGCAAGCCCTGCAGGGCCAGGCCGGCGTGTGGGGCCTGGCGGCCGACACCGACGGCATCGACGGCATCGAAGACAACGCCGGCGCGCAGGTGGCACCCGACACCCTGGCGCGCGCCGCGGCGAAGGGCCTGGGCCTGGCCGACCACATCGCGCGGCACGACGCCTACGGCTTTTTCGGCGCGCTGGGCGATCTGGTGGTGACCGGCCCGACGCACACCAACGTCAACGATTTCCGCGCCATCCTGGTGCTTTAGCGGCCAACCGGGCACATCGGCTGCGTGTCGCGCCATTGATGTGTATCAATGCCGCCGGCCGGCGGGCGCGGCAAAGTGCCTGCCATGCCGACCCCGAACCTCGCCTTCGACTGGCCCGCCGACGCCTGCACGCTGGCGGCCGGCACGCCGCTGCTGCAGCGCGCCTGCACGCCCGAGCATGTCTGGCACATCGACAGCGGGCGCGTGGCGCTGGGCGTGGTCGAGAACAGCGTGCTGGCGCACCAGATGGGCGCCGTCGAAGGGCCGGCGTGGCTCAACGCCGGTTGCGCCGTGCTGGGGCGCGCGCCGGTGGTGGACGCCATTGCCGACACCGCCGTGCAGGTGCGCCGCGTGCCGCTGGCCGATTTTGAAGCCAGCCTGCGCGCGCTGCCGGCGCCGGCGCTGGCGCTGCTGCGCGACATGGCCCGCGCGCACCGCCAGCAGGCCGAACTGGCCGTCAGCCGCCTGGCCAAGGACGCCGAAGCGCGCTGCGCCGAATGGCTGCTGCGCCACGCCGAGCCAGCGCACGACGCGCCCGGCACCCAATCCGTGCTGCTGCGCCAGCGCAAGCGCCTGATCGCCGCGCAACTGGGCATCGCGCCCGAGACGTTGTCGCGCGTGCTGCGCCAGTTGCGTGAGCGCAGCCTGATCAGTGGCTCGGGACGCGTGCTGAACCTGTTGGACCTGAATGGGTTGCGGGCGCTGGCGGGCGCCTGAAATTTTAATGAAAATAGGCTCCAGCGCTTGATAGACAAGCGCGAGCAGCTATTGTTTTTGTAGTTTCTGCAAGCCCGCACTGGCCGATTCACACGGCGGTCGCCGCGCCAGCGCCCGCCGCAACCTTGCCCTCCAGCGGCGGGTGCGTGACAGGCGCCTTCAGGTCCACCGCAGAACGTGCCAGCGCCGCCAGGTCGGGCACGGGCCGCGCCAGCGCATCCAGCGCCTCGGCCGTCAGCACCTGCGTCAAGCCAGCCAGCCCAGCCGCCATGGTCAGCACGTTGTTGTTGAAGGTGCCGGCGTGCTGCAAGGCGC
>JAGOVZ010000186.1 GCA_018060485.1 Ottowia sp.
GTTGGCTACACCTCGGTGCGCCGCCAGCCCTCGCGCGCCAAGATCGCGGAAATCACCGCAACCTACAAAGAATGGCTGGCCAAGGAAGGGAGCCCGGCATGAGCTTGAACTTTCTGATCGCGCCCGATTTCGCGCCCGAGCGTTTTGCCGGCTGGCACATGCTCAACACCGTGCTGCAAAAGCGCTCTGGTGAATCGCTGCACCTGTTGACGCCCGCCTCGGCCGCTGAGCAGGCCGAACTGATCGCCAAAGGCGATGTGGCCGCCGTCTACGCCAACCCGTTCGATGCCGCTTCGATGATCCGCGACGCGGGTTACATCGCTGTGGCGCGCCCGCTGGGCAAGTCGGACGAGATGGTAATGGCCACGCGCGCCGATTCGCCGCTGGATTCGATCGACGGCCTCAAGCCCGGCTGCAAGATTGCGCTGACCGACAACAAGGACGTCAAGCTGATCGGCCTGCGCCTGCTGGAAGCGGCCGACCTGACCGAGGCGGACGTGCAGTGGCAACTGGTGGAAAGCTACCAGGCGGCCGCGCGCATGACGATCAAGGGCGAGGTCGACATCGGCTTCTTCCTGGCCGAGGCCTACAACTCGCTGTCGCGCCTGACCAAGACGCAACTCAAGCCGCTGATGGAAAGCAAGCTGGCCGACATCACCCACGTGCTGTTGATTCACCCACGCATCGGCGCCAGCCTGGACAAGCTGCGCGACGCGCTGCTGGGCCTGGCAGGCACCGCCGACGGCCAGCCCGCGCTGGACGAGCTGGGCATCGAGCAGGGCTTTGAAGCCATGTCGGTCGAGGACGGCGAGTTCATGATCGACCTGATGGACACGCTGCTGAGCTGATATGCCGCTGCGCACTTTGTCGCCCCGCGAACGCTTCCGTCAGGCAGGGCGTGATGTCCTGCGCGTGCCGGGCGATCGCCGGCTGCACGAGGCGCGCGTGATGGCGGCCTGCGCCCTGGACGGCGCCGAGCCGGTTCAGGGTGCGCTGGCGGACCTGATGGTCGCCTGCCTGCCAGACGACGAGGCCACCGTGCGCCTCCTGCGGCGCCCGCAGGTGGCCGAGCGGCTGGCGCCGTTTGTGGCGCGCGCCTTGCTGCGGCTGTCCAGCCAGCGCCAACGCCTGCCGCGCGTCAGCACGCTGGCCACGCGCTTTTGTGTGCTGGCCATGCCGTCGCTGGACGTGCCCAAGCGCGCCTTGCTGGTCGGCGTGGACGATTCGCGTGAGTTGGCCGCCCAGGCCATTCCTGCGCTGCTGGCGGGTGACGACGAGGCGGAAGCCGCTTTCCTGGATCACTGTGAGGGCGCGGGCGACTCGCTGGCCTTCATGCTGGCCAGCCGCGCTCTGTCGCGCGCCGGCCGACCGATGGCGCCGCGCTGGGACGAGGTTTCCGCGGCGTTGCAACAAGGAGTACGCAGTTGAGTTCGATCTTGCTGGCCGGGCTGACGGACCATGAAGCCGCCGCGATAGAAATCATGGTGGGCATGAACTGGTCCGACCGGCACGTGCTGACGATCGCCCGTGGCGTCGGCCTGGGTGTGCCCGAGCAGACCCCGGCCGCCAGGGCGTGCACCCATTGCGTGCTGGACCTGTTTGGCTGCGGTTTGCGCCGCTACTCGGCCGAGAACGAGGTCAAGCTGCGCGCCTTTCTGGGCAACCGCTCGGCGGTGCTGCTGATTTGGGGCAACGGCAGCGGCTGGCTGGAGCAGCATTTGCGCTGGGCGCACGGCCAGGCAGTGACCTGGGTCAGCATGCCCTACACCAGCGCCGAGATGCTCGCGGCGATCAAGCAGATTCACGACGTGGGGCCACCGGTGCGGCTTCGGCACGACGCCTTCAGTGATTTTGCAGACACCGCGCCCGATGAAGCTGGCGCCCAGAGTGCGGCAACGCGAGGGCGCTCGCGCCTGTTGGCCGCCCAGGCTGAAGATCGCTCGCCACTCGAATCCGGCACCGAGGCTGACGCGGCTGAGCCGCCGGTTCCGGCCTGGCGCCGTGCGATGGCCTTGGCCGATCAATTGAAAGCATCCAGGGCATCGGCCGCCGCCTCGGTGGGTGCGGCGATGCGCTCCGCCACGGACGAGGTGGCCTTGGCACCCGGCGCCGCTTCGGCCACGCCAACGGCGGTCAGCCTTAAGGTGGCGGCCTTGCGCGAATCCGCCAAAGCGCTGGCGTCGAAAACAGCGGCCGGCGTTGGCGCGGCCATCAGCACGGGTGCCACCGCCGCAGGGGCGGGCGCCTCCCACACGGCGATGGTTTTGCTAACGCCTGAGGCGCGCGCAGGCGCGGCACCGCGCGCGCCCGCCAAGGGTGTGACGCAAGGCGCGCTGGCGGATATGCAAAGAATCTTTCCCGCGTTGGCGGGCGTGTCCCTCTTGCGTGTGTGCGAGCGCGCGCTGGCCGGCCAGGGAGCGCAGCTGTTGCGTGTGGCGGGCAAGTCCGTCTTCGTCGTTGATGCGTCTCAGGGCTGGATTGCTTCGGGCCGGCCGGTCTCGGCGTTGGTCAAGATGCTGCACACCCCCGATTTGGTCGAGCACATGGAAGTGCAGCCACTGCCCGCCAGTGACGTGGATGCCACGCTGCAAAGGCTTTTCGGCGCCAGGTTTCGCGGTGCCAAGACCGCCCTGGATGCGGTCATGTGGGAGCTGTTGAGTGATGCGCTGAAAGACCTGCCCTTGGCGCCGCAGGGTGAGCTGAGCTTTCGGCTGCATCGCTTTCCCAACTTCACGCATCTGCAGAGCGTGGGTGCGCTGGACGTCCAGCTCGCTTCGATCTGCTCGCGCGTGGAACAATCGGCCAGCGACCTGGTGCGAGCCTTCCCACGCAGCGAGGCCGACGTGCACCGCTTCGTCGTGCTGTGTGTGCTGTCTGGCGTGGCGGGCATCACGCGCACCAGCTTCATTCACCGTCGGGAGCCGCCGGCAGCGGGGGCAGGCAGCGCCGCAGCGGCGGCCAAGCCCACGGCCCAAACCGCCGCGCGGCGCGGCTTTTTCAAGTCCTTGCTGGACAAGCTTTTCTGACGTTTTTCGATATTCATGGCGACCACCTACAAGCTCGTGTTTGCCGGCCCCGTCGGGGCGGGCAAGACCACGGCCATCCAATCTTTGTCAGACATCGAAGTGGTGCGCACCGAAGCCAGCGCAACCGATGACGTCAAACAGCTCAAGCAGACCACCACCGTGGCCATGGACTACGGGCTTATGAAGCTCGCCAGCGGCGACCAGGTGCGCCTGTATGGCACGCCCGGCCAGAAGCGCTTCGATTTCATGTGGGACATCCTGACCGAGAACGCGCTGGGCCTGGTGCTCATGCTGCGCGGCAACGCACCCGACCCGGTGGCCGATCTGCGCACCTACGTCAAGGAGTTTCGCGAGTTCATCGACCGCACTTCGCTGGTGGTCGGCATCACCCATTCCGACCAGGGCGGCTGGGAAACGCGCCGCCTGGTGGCGGCCGAGCTGGAAGCGCTCGGCCTGCCGCCCAGCGTGATGGACACCGACGCGCGCGAACGCAGCCACATGGCACAGTTGGTCAAGGCGCTGATCTACGGTATTGACCCGTTCAATGGAACCGAGGCGCACTGAGCGCCACGGGCAACCGCATGAACCCTTCCGCCGGTGACCCGCACCTGATGCTCACCCCGGCCGGCGCCATGCTCGCCTTTGCCGACAAGGTGCCGGACGAAAACGCCGCTATGCTGCAAACCCTGCTGCCGCGCGGCGTGTCGCTGCGCCGCAGCGAATGGCTCAGCCACCTGCCGCAGCACGCTTCGCTGCTGCCGCGCGCGCTGCACGACGGTTGGGTTCACGAGGTAGAGCGCGAGTTGCACGCGCCCGACGTCCGGCTGGACAACTACCTGCCGCACGCCATCGCTGGGCTGTCGGGCTCGCGCATGGCGGCGCTGGCGTCCGACGACGGGTTCTGCCTGGCGCGCGTCGGCTATTCGCAGGACGACGCCGAAACGCTGTGCGTGGCGGCCGCAGACTTTTTCGATTTCGTGGCGCGCCAAAAGCAACGCGGCTTTCGGGGCACCGGCCGCGCCGTGTCCTTCCACGAGGGCATCGATATGCTGATGCCTACCACTACCTTCATGTTGTTCTGGGTCGACGGCACGGGCTACTGGCTTATCGTGGGCGGCGAGCCGTTGCTCAACAACCGCGCGCTGGTCGAGCTGATCTGGGGCATTCGCGTGGCGGGGACCAAGTTCGCGGTGCAGTGAGAGCTGATCAGCGTAGATCAGCGATTGCTTCAATAATGATAGCTTAACGCGCTTGCTGGTCAAGCGCTGGGGCCGATTTTGATCAATAACGCAGGCGTGCCGAGCGTCCCTGCGTCAACTCTGCCGGTCAGCGCCGCGCAGCGGGGCGGCTGGTGGTCGGTACCGCGCAGGCGGCAAGTGCTTGAATTGACGGCCACCGCCAGACCATCCGGCACGACGCCGCCTTCTGCCTGGGTCTCCTGCACCGAGAAATCGACGCGGAAGCAGGCGCAGCAGGCGCCGCAGTGCAGACAATCCAGTGCGTCGGACATCACCGTTGGAAAAGGGGCGGAGACTATCGGTTTGATAGCTGCTTGCGCTTGTCCCGCAAGCGCTGGCGGCCAATTTGGCTTAAGAAAGCCGCCCCAGCAAAAGATATTCCATCAACGCCTTCTGCACGTGCATGCGGTTCTCGGCCTCGTCCCACACCACGGATTGCGGGCCGTCGATGACTTCGGCGGTGACCTCTTCACCCCGGTGCGCCGGCAGGCAGTGCATGAACAGCGCGTCGGGCCTGGCGGCGGCCATCATGTCGGCGTCGACGCACCAGTCGGCAAACGCCTTCTTGCGCGCCTCGTTCTCGGCCTCGTAGCCCATCGACGTCCACACGTCGGTGGTGACCAGGTCGGCGCCCTCGCAGGCCTTCATCGGGTCGGCAAAGCTTTGCCAGCCCTTGCTGCCGCCGTTGCCGTCCAGCGCGGCCAGTTGCGAATCGACTTCGTAGCCGCGCGGCGTGCTCACGCGCAGCGTGAAGCCGAGCAGGGCGGCGGCCTGTGCCCAGGTGTTGGCCATGTTGTTGCCGTCACCGATCCAGGCCACCGTCTTGCCCTGAATCGGCCCGCGGTGTTCGATGAACGTGAAGATGTCGGCCAGGATCTGGCAGGGGTGGTATTCGTTGGT
>JAGOVZ010000187.1 GCA_018060485.1 Ottowia sp.
CATTCGCGCGCCCAGGCGGTGCTGGTGTCGGGTGCGCTGCTTCCGACTCTGACGGCAGCGATGGTCAAGAGCGATCACGAAGTGCAGAAGGTGATCGTCTCGCAACCGCAGGCGCCGCTGCACCCGTCCGAGGTCGAGTTTGAGGCTTTCTTGAAAGCCCACGCGCCGCTGGACAAGCCCGCTGCCACTGGCGCCGACGACCCGGCCTTCTGGCTCTATTCCAGCGGCTCCACCGGCCGCCCGAAGGGCACGGTGCATTCGCACGCCAACCCGTACTGGACTTGCGAGCTGTACGGCAAAGGCGTGCTGGGCTTAAAGGAAAGCGACGTCTGCTTCTCGGCCGCCAAACTGTTCTTCGCCTACGGTCTGGGCAACGCCCTCACCTTCCCGATGAGCGTGGGCGCGACCACGCTGCTGATGGGCGAGCGGCCCACGCCGGAGGCGACCTTCAAGCGCTGGACGGGCCAGGTCGGCGGCCTGAAACCGACCGTGTTCTACGGCGCGCCCACCGGCTTTGCCGGCATGCTGGCGCACCCCGCGCTGCCCAAACGCGAAGACGTGGCGATGCGCCTGGTCTCGTCGGCCGGCGAAGCACTGCCGGCCGAGATCGGCGAACGCTTCAAGGCGCATTTCGGCGTCGACATCGTCGATGGCATCGGCTCCACCGAGATGCTGCACATCTTCCTGTCCAACCTGCCGCACAAGGTGCGCTACGGCACCACCGGCTGGCCGGTGCCGGGCTACGAGGTCGAGCTGCGCGGCGACGACGGCGGCCCCGTGCCCGACGGCGAGCCGGGCGACCTCTACATCGCCGGCCCCAGCGCCGCCATGATGTACTGGGGCAACCGCAGCAAAACTCGCGACACCTTCCAGGGCGGCTGGACCAAGTCGGGCGACAAGTACGTGCGCAACAGCGACGGCAGCTACACCTACGGCGGCCGCTCAGACGACATGCTGAAGGTGAGCGGCATCTATGTGTCACCGTTCGAGGTCGAGGCCACGCTGGTGCAGCACCCCGCCGTGCTGGAAGCTGCCGTCGTCGGCAAGCCCGACACCGACGGCCTGACCAAGACCAAGGCCTTCGTGGTGCTGAAGGCCGGCTCGCAAGCGACCGAGGACGAACTCAAGGCCTTCGTGAAAGACCGCCTCGCGCCCTACAAATACCCGCGCTTCATCGAGTTCGTGAACGAATTACCGAAGACCGCCACCGGCAAGATCCAGCGCTTCAAGCTGCGCGAGCAGGCGGCCTGAAGCGGTGCAGACTCGCTTTCTTCAGATAAAAACAGCCGCCAGCGCCCGATACTCTTGCGCGAGCAGCTATCTATTTTGAAGTATATGGCCTGGCTCAGCGCTTGCGCACCGATTCCCAAGGGTCATCCGTCGCCGGCATGCCCATCAGGCGGGACAGACCCATCACGTCCGAATCGGCGCTGCGCGAATGCGCGAAATCGGTGTGGGCGAAGCTTGACGGGCCAAAGCCCGATGGGCTGAAGCCGGACGGCCTGCCGTCGGCGGCCGGCGTGCGCTGCGCCGCCAGCAAGCGCATGCGCAATATCTCTGCCGGCGGCCAGTTCGGCAACGCGCCTTTCAGGCGAATCAGGCGAATGTCGGCGCTCTTGAGCATCCGGTTCTTCTCGGCCGCACTGCGCGCGATGTCCGCATCGTCCGGGTCGCGAAACGCATCCACCTCGAACGCAAACAGCGGCTTGCCATCGTCGGCACAAACCAGGAAATCGACCTGCGCGTCGGCCAGGCGCTGCTGAGCGCCCAGTCGGTGGCTGCTTTTGCGCACCGTCAGAAAGCGCGCCAGGCGCGGGCGAAACAGCACCGCGCCATCAGGAAACGCCTGCTGCAGATAACGCAGCAGTTGCACCTGTTCTTCATTGATGGGGGCGGTTTGCGAAAAGCGGTCGCTGCTGGCGTCGTACGCCTGCGCCACCGCGCGCGGGTCACGCGGGCGGCGCGCCAGGTTCCACATCAGCATCAGCGCCAGCAGCGCGACCACGGTGCCCAAGAGCGGCGCCAGCCGGCCATCTGCCAGGCCCGACCACTGCGACAGCCAGTCCAGATCGAAGCGGTTCATTGTTTGTACTCCCTGATTTGGGGTACACCTTACGCCACTTGAACGGCCCGCGCCATCACCCTTTTTGGTGATGCCAAATGACCTAATCACCCGTCACGCGATCCGATAAAAATCGCCCGCCAGCGCTTGCTGGACAAGCGCGAGCAGCTATCAAAACAAAAGCAAAATCAGGTATCGCGCGAGATGTTGATGGCCGGAAAGCGCGCCGAAAAATCCTTGGCCTTGGCGGCAATGCGGATCGCCACCTGGCGCGCAATGGCCTTGTAGCTGCGCGCGGCCTCGCCGTCGGGGTCGGCGATGACGCTCGGGCGGCCCGAATCGGCCTGCTCGCGGATCGCCAGCGACAGCGGCAGCGCGCCCAGGTAGTCGATGCCTTTTTGGGCCGCGTAGCGCTTGCCGCCCTCGGCGCCGAAGATGTGCTCGACGTGGCCGCAGTTGCTGCACACGTGCACCGCCATGTTCTCGACCAGCCCGAGGATCGGCACGCCGACCTTCTCGAACATGGCCACGCCTTTTTTCGCGTCGGCCAGGGCGATGTCCTGCGGTGTGGTGACGATGACGGCGCCGGTCATCGGCACGCGCTGCGAGAGGGAGAGCTGGATGTCGCCGGTGCCGGGCGGCATGTCGACGATGAGGTAATCCAGCTCTTTCCAGCTGGTTTGCCGCAGCAGCTGATCGAGCGCCTGCGTGGCCATGGGGCCGCGCCAGATCATGGCCTCGTCCGGGTCGACCAGAAAGCCGATCGACATGACCTGCACGCCGTAGTTTTCCAGCGGCTCCATGTTCTGGCCGTCCAGGCTTTCCGGCCGCCCGCTGACGCCCATCATGATGGGCATGCTGGGGCCGTAGATGTCGGCGTCCAGCAGGCCGACGCGCGCGCCTTCGGCCGCCAGCGCCAGCGCCAGGTTGGCGGCGGTGGTGCTTTTGCCGACGCCGCCCTTGCCCGAGGCCACGGCCACGATGTTCTTCACCTGCGGCAGCAGCGGCACGCCGCGCTGCACCGCGTGGGCGGTGATGTGGGTCGCCAGGTTGGCCGACACGTTGCCAACGCCGGGCACGCCGCGCGCGGCCGCCACCAGCGCCTGGCGCAGCGCCGGAATCTGGCTCTTGGCCGGGTAGCCCAGCTCGACGTCGAAGGCCACGTCGCCGTTGGCATCGACCTGCAGGTTCTTCAACTGCCTGGTGGAGACAAAATCCTTGCCCGTGTTGGGGTCGATCACGGCCGACAGGGCCTGCAAGACGTCTGGTTGCTGGATGCTCATGTGCTCTCTTCCGGTGGAGCCGCTAGTCTAGTCGCGGGCTGCCGGGGCGCCCCGGGTGCGCGGCCATGGCCTCACCCGCCGCCGATGAATAGACCGGCCACTGCCTAAAATGCCGGGTTCCCTCCCCGAAAGAGCCGCGCCGCATGTCCGCCCCCCGCCAGATCTTCGTCACCACCGCGCTGCCGTATGCCAACGGCAACTTCCACATCGGCCACATCATGGAATACATCCAGGCCGACATCTGGGTGCGGTACCAGCGCATGCAGGGCCACGCGGTCAACTTTGTCGGCGCCGACGATGCGCACGGCGCGCCGATCATGATTGCGGCTGAAAAAGCCGGCAAGACGCCCGAGCAGTTCGTGGCCGACATCCAGGCCGGCCGCAAGCCGTATCTGGACGGCTTTCTGATCAGCCATGACAACTGGCACAGCACGCACAGCCCCGAGAACACCGAACTGGCGCAGGCCATCTACAAGGACTTGAAGGCGGGTGGCCTGATCGAGTCGCGCACCATCGAGCAGTTTTTCGACCCTGAAAAGGGCATGTTTTTGCCCGATCGCTTCATCAAGGGCGAGTGCCCCAACTGCCACGCCAAGGACCAGTACGGCGACAACTGCGAGGTGTGCGGCGCCGTCTATGCGCCCACCGAGCTGATCGAGCCGTATTCGGCCCTGAGCGGCGCCAAGCCTGAGCTGAAGACCAGCGAGCACTTCTTCTTCAAGCTGTCCGATGCGCGCTGCATCGACTTTTTGAAGCAGTGGACCACCAGCGGCGCCGTGCAGCCCGAGGTGCTGAACAAGATCACCGAATGGATCGCCCCCGGCGACGACGGCCAGCCCAAGATGGGCGACTGGGACATCAGCCGCGACGCGCCCTACTTCGGCATCGAGATTCCCGATGCACCGGGCAAGTATTTCTATGTCTGGCTCGACGCGCCCATCGGCTACCTGGCCAGCCTGAAAAACCTGCTGGAAAAGCGCGGCGAGAGCTATGACGCCTACATGGCGCAGCCCGATCTGGAGCAATATCACTTCATCGGCAAGGACATCATCACCTTCCACACGCTGTTCTGGCCGGCCATGCTCAAGTTCTCGGGCCGCAAGGTGCCCAACAAGGTCTTCGTGCACGGCTTTCTCACCGTGAACAACGGCGAAAAGATGAGCAAGAGCCGCGGCACCGGGCTCGACCCGCTCAAGTATTTGAGCCTGGGCATGAATCCCGAATGGCTGCGCTACTACATCGCCGCCAAGCTGTCGGGCCGCAACGAAGACATCGACTTCAACGCCGAAGATTTCATGCTGCGCGTCAACAGCGACCTGGTGGGCAAGTTCATCAACATCGCCAGCCGCGCGGCCGGCTTCATCGCCAAGCGCTTCGACGGGCGCCTGGGCCTGGTCAGCGCCGACGGGCTGGCGCTGCTGGACACCTTGCGCGCCGCGCTGCCCACCATCACCGACTGGTACGAGCAGCGCGAAACCGGCAAGGTGGTGCGCGAAGTGATGGCGCTGTGCGACAAGGTCAACGCCTATGTCGACGCCAACAAGCCGTGGGAAATTGCCAAGGCGCCCGACCAGTACGAGCGCCTGCACGACGTCTGCACCACCTGCATCGAGGCGTTCCGCATCCTCACGATCTACCTGAAGCCCATGCTTCCAAAGCTGGCGGCCGACGTGGCCTTCTTCCTGATGGTGCCGCCCGAGAGCTTCGACGACGTGAAGACGCCGCTCGGCCCCGGCGCGCAGATCGGCGAGTACACGCACCTGATGCAGCGCGTCGATGCCAAGCAACTTGATGCATTGTTTGAGCCGCCAGCGCC
>JAGOVZ010000188.1 GCA_018060485.1 Ottowia sp.
AGCGTGACCACCTTGCCGTCGTCGGTGTAGCCGGCCAGCCAGTGGTCGAGGTTGAGGTGCACATTCGGCGCGCTGCCCGCCGCCATGCACAGGATACGGTGCAGATCGGCGCGGTGGATGGTGGCGTAGGGGGCGCCATAGCGCTGCAGCGCGCGCGCGCCCAGCGCCAAGGTGCCCAGGTCCGCGCCGCTGGTGGCGTTGCGCACCTGCAGCCGGTCGGGGAAGGCGGCGACGGCGTGCAGCTCGTCCTCCAGGCCCCAGGCGCGCAGGATGCGCGTCACATTGGGGCCCAGCTGCACGCCAGCGCCCACCTCGGTGAATTCAGGCGCGCGCTCGAACAGGCGAACTTCCCAGCCGGCGCGCGCCACGGCCAGCGCGGCCGCCAGCCCGCCGATGCCGCCACCGGCAATCAGAAGCTGTTGTGTTGTCGTCATGCGCCGATTGTGCCGCCGTGCGCGGCGCGGTCGGATGACGCAGCGCAAGCGTGTGCGACGCCATTCGATTCAAGCAAAAAGTGCCGCCAGCGCTTGTGGGAAAAGCGCGAGCAGCTATGGTTTTTGCATTATTGAAGCCGTGACGCGATCAACTGCCAGGCGATGCCGAACATCAGCGCCGCCACCGCCAGATCGAGCACGCGCCACGCTGCCGGCCGCGCAAACAGCGGCGTGAGCAGCCGCGCGCCATACCCCAGCGCCGCAAACCACAGCGCGCTGGCCGCACCCGCTCCGGCCAGAAAAACCGGCCGCAGCGCCGCCGGCTGGCCCGCACCCACGGCGCCGACCAGCACCACGGTGTCCAGATAGACGTGCGGGTTGAGCAGGCTGATCGCCAGCACTTGCCGCACCACCTGCGCGCGGGGCGCGCCCTGCCCCGCTTGCGATGCCAGCAACTGTCCCGGCGCCAGAGCGCGCTTCAGTGCCTGCAGGCCATACACCGCCAGCACCGCCGCGCCGGCCCAGGCGATGACGGTGAGCGCGCGCGGCGATGATTGCACCAGCGCGTCCAGACCGAACACGCCCGCCGCCATCAGCGCCACATCCAGCAGCCCACACACGGCCACCACCGCGCCCACATGCTCGCGCCGCAAGCCCTGGCGCAGCACGAAGGCGTTCTGGGCGCCGATGGCGACGATGAGCGAGAGGCTGAGGGTGAAGCCGGTGAGGAAGGCGGAAGTCGACAAGGTTTAGGCCGACGGTTCAGCCACCGTCGGCTTGGCATGCAACTGCAGGCCCAGCGCGCCCATCACCTTCAGGATGGTGTCAAAGCCCGGGCTGCGCTCGCCCGACAGCGCCTTGTACAGGCTTTCGCGCGACAGGCCCGCGTCACGCGCCACCTGCGCCATGCCCTTGGCGCGCGCAATGTCGCCCAGCGCCTTGGCCACAAATGCGGCGTCGCCATCGGCTTCTTCAAGGCAAGCTTCCAGATAGGCAGCCATCTCTTCCTGCGTTCTCAGGTGCTCGGCGACGTCGTAACGGGTGGTTTGAATTTTGGTCATGCGTCAGTCTTCAAGCAAGATCGCGGGCCAGCCTCAACGCGGCTTGAATGTCCTTGGCCTGCGTGCTTTTGTCGCCGCCCGCCAACAGCACCACCAGCACATCGCCGAATTGCTTGAAATACACGCGATAGCCAGGGCCATGGTGGATGCGCAACTCCGAAACTCCCTCGCCGATCGGCGCCACGTCGCCAGGGTTGCCCAACGCCAAGCGTTCGATTCGCGCTTGGACGCGAGCACGACTTTGAACGTCACGCAGGCCATCAAGCCAATGCACGAAGGCTTCTGTTTTTCGTACCTCAAGCACGACTAATTGTAGCCAACTGGCTACACATATTCAAGCCCGTAGCGCGTCACCCCAACAACTGCCGCAGCACATACGGCAATATCCCCCCATTGCGAAAGTAATCCACCTCGATCGGCGTATCGATCCGCAGCGTCAGCGTGGTCTCCCTCTTCGACCCATCGGCGCGCGTGATCACCATGCGCGCATCGCTCATCGGCGCCAGGTCGTCGGCGGGCACGATGTCGATCAGTTCATCGCCCTTCAAGCCCAGCGATTCCCACGATTCGCCGCCCTTGAATTGCAGCGGCAGCACGCCCATGCCGACCAGGTTGCTGCGGTGAATGCGCTCGAAGCTCTTGGCGACGACGGCCTTGATGCCCAGCAGCTGCGTGCCCTTGGCGGCCCAGTCGCGGCTGGAGCCGGTGCCGTATTCCTCGCCCGCGAAGATCACCGTGGGCACGCCGGCGGCGATGTACTTCATCGCCGCGTCGTAGATGAACTGCTTGCTGCCCTGCAGCTCGCCCGGCTGCTGGTAGATCGTCAGGCCACCCTCCTCGCGGCTGCCGTCCTCCAGCGGCGGGATCATCAGGTTCTTGATGCGCACGTTGGCGAAGGTGCCGCGCACCATCACTTCGTGGTTGCCGCGGCGCGCGCCGTAGCTGTTGAAGTCGGCTTTTTGCACGCCGTGGGCCAGCAGCCACTGGCCGGCGGGCGAACTTTCCTCGATCCTGCCGGCGGGCGAGATGTGGTCGGTGGTGATGCTGTCGCCAAACAGCGCCATCACGCGCGCGCTGCGCACTGCGGCATCTTTCTGCCCGCCGGCGCTTGCTGGGCCAGCGCCGCCAGCTTCTTTTTCGATAGCAAAGTCGCTGAAGAACGGCGGCTCGGCGATGTACGTGCTGGCGGGCCAGTTGTAGACCTGGCCTTCGACGCCTTCTATCTGCTCCCACAGCTTGCCGGGTTCGGTCTTGATCTTGGCGTAGTTGGCGCGGAAGGCCTTGCCCTTCATGGCGTACTTCAGCAGCGCCTGCACTTCGTCGCTGGTGGGCCAGATGTCGCCCAGGTACACGTTCTTGCCGTCAGTGCCCAGGCCGACCGGTTGCGTCATCAAGTCCACCATCACGTTGCCGGCGATGGCGTAGGCCACCACCAGCGGCGGGCTGGCGAGAAAGTTGGCCTTCAAATTGGGGTGAATGCGCGCCTCGAAGTTGCGGTTGCCCGACAGCACGGCCGCGCACACCAGGTCGTTGCGGGTGATGGCCTCGTTGATCTCGGGCGCCAGGTCGCCGGCGTTGCCGATGCAGGTGGTGCAGCCGTAGGCGGCCAGCGCAAAACCCAGCTTTTCAAGGTAGGGCATCAGCCCGGTCTCGGTCAGGTATTCGGTGACGATGCGCGAGCCGGGGGCGAGCGAGGTTTTGATGTGCGTCTTCACCGTGAGGCCCGCCTCGACCGCCTTCTTCGCCAGCAGGCCAGCGGCCAGCATCACGCTGGGGTTGCTGGTGTTGGTGCAGCTGGTGATGGCGGCGATCAGCACGTCGCCATTGCCCAGCGTGTATTTATAGGGGGCAATGCGCTCGACCACATCGGCCTCGGCCAGGGCGGATTCGAGCGTGGGGCGGTTGCCGACCATCTCGACCATCTCGCGCGGCGCGCCCAGCGGCGTGGGCCTGGATTGCGGCGGGCGCTCATCCACGTCGGGCACGTTGTCGCGGCTGACTTCGACGCGGGTGTGCAGCAGCTCGGCCGGGCGATTGAAGCCGTTATCAGCCATCGGCTTGCTGAACAGCGATTCGAACTGGCGCGCCACGTGGCCGATTTCGATGCGGTCCTGCGGGCGCTTGGGGCCGGCCAGGCTGGGCGTGACGTCGCCCAGGTCAAGCGTGACGACCTGCGAATAGTCGATGTCGCCGCGCTTAGACACGCCAAACAGCCCCTGGGCGCGGAAATAGGCCTCGAACAACTCGATCTCGGCCTTGGTGCGGCCGGTGCCCTCGAAGTATTCCAGCGTGCGCTCGTCGACCGGGAAAAAGCCCATGGTGGCGCCGTATTCGGGCGCCATGTTGCCGATGGTGGCGCGGTCGGGCAGGCTCAGGGTGCGCGTGCCTTCGCCGAAGAATTCGACGAACTTGCCGACGACTTTTTCCTTGCGCAGGCGCTCGGTCACCGTCAGCACCAGATCGGTGGCGGTGCAGCCTTCGCGCAGACGGCCTTTCAACTCGAAGCCGACCACGTCGGGCGTCAGGAAGTACACCGGCTGACCCAGCATGGCGGCCTCGGCCTCGATGCCGCCCACGCCCCAGCCGACGACGCCGATGCCGTTGATCATGGTGGTGTGGCTGTCGGTGCCGACCAGCGTGTCGGGGTAGACCACGCCATCGGCGCCCTTGTGCACACCGCGCGCCAGGTATTCAAGGTTGACCTGGTGCACGATGCCAAAGCCCGGCGGCACCACGCCAAAGGTGTCGAACGCCTGCATGCCCCATTTCATGAATTCGTAGCGCTCGCGGTTGCGCAGGAATTCGAGCTTCATGTTCAGGTCAAGCGCGTTCTTGGTGCGGAAGTAATCGATCATCACCGAGTGGTCGACCACCAGATCGACCGGCACCAGCGGCTCGATCTTCTTCGGGTCGTCACCCAGCCGCTGGGCGGTGGAGCGCATGGCCGCCAGGTCGACCAGCAGCGGCACGCCGGTGAAGTCCTGCAGCACCACGCGGGCCACGGTGAAGGGGATTTCGGCACTGCGCGCGGCCCTGGGCTGCCAGTTGGCCAGTTGCTCGACGTGTTCGGGCGCGACCTTGACGCCGTCGCAATGACGCAGCACCGATTCGAGCACGATGCGGATCGACACCGGCAGGCGGTTGATGTTGGGGTACTTCCTGGCCAGCGCGGGCAGTGAATAGAACTGGCCGGATTTGCCGGAAGCGGTCTTGAAGGTCTTGCGCGTGGAAGCGAAGGCGTGGGCGCTGCGAGTGGCCATGGCGGTATTTCCTGTGGGATGAACTTGAAGGAAACGGCGGCCGGATCGCGCGGGGTGATCGGCCGCTTCTGGCCCATTGTCGCAGGGCGTGGGGCGCGCCGCCACCGCACGCGCCAACAACCCCGTTAGGCAAAGAAAACGCCTTGCGCGCTTGTCCAGCGTGCGCAAGGCGCTAGATCTCGAATAGCAAACTGAATGTGTTCAAGCGCGCTATTTGCCGGGCGCGCGCGGCGCCGCTAGCGCCTTGGCCGGCGCTTGCGACTGCATCGCCTTCATCTGCTGGTCGAGCGGCCTCACGCTGCCGCAATCGCTGCCCAGATACTTCATCTGCGTGTCGGCCTGCATGGTGTGGGCC
>JAGOVZ010000041.1:0-3035 GCA_018060485.1 Ottowia sp.
CGAGCAAAAGGCTGCGCAAGACGTGGGCACTTGGCACCGCGGCCAGACCGACGAAGAGCAACTCAAGAAGCTGCTCGACGACCACTTGCGCTGGACCGGCAGCCGCCGCGCGCGCGAACTGCTCGACAACTGGGCCACCGCGCGTGAGAAGTTCGTCAAGGTCTTCCCGACCGAGTACAAGCGCGCACTGGGTGAGATTCATGTTAAAAAACAGGCTCTGGCGCAGACCAGTCAAGCGCGAGCAGCTACTAAAAAAGAAGCAACTCCGGCCAAGTGAGTCGAACAGCGACATGGCCAGCTACACCGTCGATCTTCTGTGGGAACGTGGCGAACAGCACTTCCTGTCCAACCGCTACAGCCGCCGCCACCTGATCCGCTTTGACGGCGGCGCGGTGCTGGCCGGCTCGTCCTCGCCGCACGTCGTGCCTCAGCCTTGGTCGGACGCGTCGGCGGTCGACCCGGAAGAAGCCTTCGTCGCATCGGTGTCCAGCTGCCACATGCTGTGGTTTCTGTCGATTGCCGCCAAGCGCGGCTTTTGTGTGGACCGCTACGCCGACGCGGCCGAGGGCGTGATGGCGCGCAACGCCGAGCGCCGCATGGCGATGACGGTCGTCACGCTGCGACCGACGGTCGCGTTTTCTGGCGCCGTGCAACCCACACCCGAGCAAGTTGCCAACATGCACCACGAGGCGCATGACGAATGTTTCATCGCCAACTCGGTCAAGACCGAAGTGCGCTGCGAGCCGCAGATGGCCGCAGCCTGAACGATCAAAGTAGAGAGAAAAGCATCATGGGAAAAGTCACCGGCTTCATGGAATTCGAGCGCATCGAAGAGGGCTACGCGCCCGTGGCCGAGCGCGTGAAGCACTACAAGGAATTCGTCCTCGCGCTCGATGACGCCAAGGCGCGCCAGCAGGGCGCGCGCTGCATGGACTGCGGCACGCCGTTCTGCCATTGGGGCTGCCCGGTCAACAACATCATTCCGGACTTCAATGATCTGGTGTATCGCGGCGACTGGAAGAACGCCTTTGCGGTGCTCGATTCGACCAACAACTTCCCCGAGTTCACCGGCCGCATTTGCCCCGCGCCGTGCGAGGCGGCCTGCGTGCTGAACATCAACGACGATCCGGTCGGCATCAAGAGCATCGAGCACGCCATCATCGACCGCGCGTGGGACGAAGGCTGGGTGGTGCCCAGGAAGGCCGCGCACAAGACCGGCAAGAAGGTGGCCGTGGTCGGCTCCGGCCCCGCCGGGCTGGCGGCCGCGCAGCAGCTGGCACGCGCCGGTCACGACGTGACGCTGTTCGAGAAGAACGACCGCGTCGGCGGCCTGCTGCGCTACGGCATTCCCGACTTCAAGCTCGACAAGGCGCACATCGACCGCCGCGTGGAGCAGATGCAGGCTGAGGGCGTGACGATCCGCACCGGGGTGCTGGTCGGCGGCATGCCCGGCGAAGGCCCGGGCGCCAAGGTCACCAACCTGGCGAAAGAGACCGTGTCGGCTGCGCAGCTGACGCAAGAGTTCGACGCCGTGTTGCTGACCGGCGGCGCCGAGCAGTCGCGCGACCTGCCCGTGCCGGGGCGCGACCTTCATGGTGTGCACTTCGCGATGGAACTGCTGCCCCAGCAAAACCGCGCCAACGCGGGCGACAAGGTGAATGACGCGATCAGTGCCAAGGGCAAGCACGTCATCGTCATCGGCGGTGGCGACACCGGCAGCGACTGCGTGGGCACCAGCAACCGCCACGGCGCCAAGAGCGTGACGCAGTTCGAGGTGATGCCCATGCCGCCCGAGCAGGAAAACAAGCCGCTGGTGTGGCCGTACTGGCCGATCAAGCTGCGCACCTCGTCGAGCCACGAAGAGGGCGCCGCGCGCGAATTTGCCGTCTCGACCAAGGAATTCGTCGGCGACAAGGGCAAGGTCAAGGCGCTGCGCACCGCGCAGGTCGAATTCAAGGACGGCAAGCTGACCGAGGTGCCCGGCACCGAAAAAGAATGGCCGGCCGACCTGGTGCTGCTGGCCATGGGCTTCACCAACCCTGTCGCCAGCGTGCTGGAAGCGTTTGGCGTGACAAAGGACGCGCGCGGCAACGCCAAGGCGACCACCGACGGCGCCGGCTGCTACGCGACCAACGTGAAGAAGGTGTTCGCGGCCGGTGACATGCGGCGTGGGCAATCGCTGGTGGTCTGGGCGATCCGCGAAGGCCGCCAGGCGGCGCGTGCGGTGGATGAGTTCCTGATGGGGTCGAGCAGCTTGCCGCGCTGAGGCTGGGGCGCCATCTTCCTCGGCTGGTCCGCGCGGGCGCTATCAGGCAGATGGCGCGCGCCGGCTACGCCGCCGCGCGTGAAGCGGGACCCGGCTCCAGCGGCAGCCACAGCACGAACACCGTCCCGCCACCCTCACCAGCCTGCCAACGGCAGCGACCACCCAGCGCGTGAACACGCGCGCGGATGTTCGCCAGGCCCTTGCGGCCGGGCGGCAGCGCATCCAGGGCAGGGGGCTCGAAACCACCGCCGTCATCGGCAATGCGCACTTCCACGCCCGGCGCATGCGCCTGGTGGCCCTCGGCTGTTGACACCGTGATCTCGCGTGCGCCGCTGTGCTTGATGATGTTGGTCAGCACCTCCTGCAGCACGCGCAGCACGTTGAGCGCGCTTTGCGCATCCAGCCAGGGCAGCGGGGGCAGGTCTTGCACCTGCCAGTGCAGCGCCAGGCCCGCGCCTTCCAGCCGGGGGGAGAGCCGAAAGCGCAGGCTGGCCAGCAGCGCCAGCAGGTCGGCATCCACCGGCTCCAGCGAATCGATCGAAATCTTCAGATCATCAATGCATTCGCGCAGCACCTGCGGCACGTCCACCAGCGCCGCCTCGCCATGCTCTACCAGCCGCAGCGCACTCATCAACGACGAGCCCACGCCGTCGTGCATGTCGCGCATCAGGCGCTGGCGCTCGTGCATCAGGGTCTGCTCGCGCTCAATCACACGCAGCCGCTCGTGGCTGGTTGCCAGCTCGGCCTCGCGCTCGGCCAGGCGCTGCTC
>JAGOVZ010000041.1:3135-15931 GCA_018060485.1 Ottowia sp.
CGACATCAGGAAGAACAGCAGGTAGACCCTCTCTTCGCGCCGGCGCCGCACCAGCCACACCGCCAGCGCAAAGATGCCGATCACCAGGTAGGCGCCGCGCGACAGCATCACGCCGTCGGCCTGCAGCAGCGTGCGCGCGCGCCACGACCATTGCAGCGCCTCGGCCGGCCCCACCCATACGCTGGAAAGCGCGCCGCCCACGCCCACCTGGCTGGCCATGCGCACGTACACCTGCAGTGGCTGGCCCGGCTGCGCGACGCCGCCCAGATCGAGCCACACCGGCCGGTTGGTGCTGTTCCAGACCCTGCTGCCACGCGTTTGCCACAGCAACTGGCCGCCCGCATAAATGGCCACCGTGCCCGCGGTTTGCCAGCGCGGGATGTACAGGCGCGGGCCTTGGGGCGTGGCTGCCAGCGCCTCGGCCGGCACCTGCAGGCGGTACCACGCCACCTCGGGCGGCGCCTGGGCGGCGGCGGCCTCGGTCGCCACTGCGCGCGGGCGGGCGTGCGGCAGCGCCACCGTCTTCCAGGGCGTGGCGGCGGCCAGCACGCCGTCGTCCGACTGCGCCAGATGGGTCGGCGGCGCCCAGTGGTTGGACGGCGACAACCACAGGTCGGCCTGCTTCAGATGCGCGGGTGCGTGCACCGCCGCGTGCACCGCCAGGTTGCCAGCCAACAGCCAGGCGAAAACTATGAAAACAATAGCTGCCCGCGCTTTCTGTACAAGCGCGGGAGCCTCTTTTTCTTTGTAAGCGTCAAGACCCATCCAGCAGCCCCTGGTGCGCCGCCACGCGCACCGCGTCGGCGCGCGATTTGACCTGCAGCTTGGCGTAGATGCGCCGCACGAAGGTGCGCGCCGTGTGCGGCGACACCGACAGCACCTGCGCCACCTCGGCCAGCGTGTGGCCGCGCGAGACCAGCCGCAGCACCTCCTGCTCGCGCGCCGACAGCACCCGCGCCTCGTCGGCCAAGCGCAACCCTGTGGCCGCAGGGCCAGCGTCGACCTGCGGCGCGGCGCCGTTCTGGCGCGCGTGCAGCAGCAGCTTGCGCGCCACCAGCGGGTTGATCGGGCTGCCGCCGGCGTGCAGGCTGCGCACTTCCTGCACCACCACCTCGGGCGTCGCGTCCTTCAGCAGATAGCCCATGGCGCCGGCCTCGATGGCCGCCAGCACGTGCTCTTCATCGCCAAAGATGGTGCACACCATGGGCGCACACGCTGGCCAGCGCCGACGTGCGGCGGCGATCACCTCCAGCCCGCTGCCGTCCGGCAGGCCCAAATCCACCAGCAGCACGTCCGGCGGCTCGGCGTCCGGCCGGGCCAGGGCGGCCAGGGCCTCGGTTCGCGCGGAGGCGGCCCACAGCAAGCGCATGTCGCCCGCTGCATTCAACGCCGCGACCAAAGCGATGCGCGAGGCCGCGTCGTCCTCCACCGTCGCCACGCGAATAGGCGCGGGCGCGGCGGCGGCGGCGGGCGGGTCGGTGTTGGGCATGGGCCGCCATCTTGACCCAAGCCGGCGTGCTGACGCATGTCGCCACTTCTGGCGACATGTCACGGCCTGACCGGCCCTCGCAGACGGCGCTGCGGAAGCCATGCGCAGCGCGGCGGGCGCACCAACGTCCGTCGGCCCGGCAACGCGTGATCTATGCTCCACAATTGATAGCTGTCAGCGCACATCCGTCCTGCGCAAAGCCCCATTCAGGCATGAAGCATGTGGCCGTTCTGTGCGCTGTATTCGCGGGATGAATCGATCCCGTATCATTGACCGGCCGGCTCCCCAGCCGGTTTTTTGATGCCATGACAGCCCCCACCCCCGACGCCCTGGTCGAGCTGCGCGACGTGACCTTCGGTTACGGCGAGCGCCCGGTGCTGCGCGATCTGTCGCTCAAGGTGCCGCGCGGCAAGGTCACGGCGCTGATGGGGGCGTCGGGCGGCGGCAAGACGACGGTGCTGCGGCTGATTGGTGGGCAATACCGCGCGCAACAGGGCGACGTGCTGTTCGACGGGCGCGATGTCGGCAAGATGTCTGAAGAGCAGCTTTATGCCGCGCGGCGCCGCATGGGCATGCTGTTTCAGTTTGGCGCGCTGTTCACCGACTTGAGCGTGTTGGAGAACGTGGCCTTTCCCCTGCGCGAGCACACCAAGCTGCCCGAGGCGCTGATCCGCGACATCGTGCTGATGAAGCTGGGCGCGGTGGGCCTGCGCGGCGCGCGCGAACTGATGCCGGCGCAGGTCTCCGGCGGCATGGCGCGGCGCGTGGCGTTGGCGCGGGCCATCGCGCTCGACCCCGAGCTGGTGATGTACGACGAGCCCTTTGCCGGGCTGGATCCGATCTCGCTTGGCACCGCGGCGCAGCTGATCCGCAAGCTGAACGATGCGCTGGGCATCACCAGCATCGTGGTGTCGCACGACGTGCAAGAGACGTTCTTGATCGCCGACCAGGTGATCATCCTGGCCGACGGCCGGGTGGCGGCGCAGGGCACGCCGGACGAGGTGCGGGCCAGCACCGATCCGCTGGTGCGCCAGTTCGTCGGCATGGCGGTGGATGGCCCGGTGCAGTTTCATTACCCGGGGCCGACGGTGGAGCAGGACTTTGGCATCGAGGTGGCGCCATGAGCTGGTGGCGGCCGGCCGACGTCGGCTTTGCGACGCGATCGCAACTGGCCGACATCGGCTACGCGGCGCGCTTTTTCTGGCGCCTGGTCGGCCTGCTGGGGCCGAGCTTGCGCCGCTTTTCGCTGGTGCGCGACCAGATTCACTTTCTGGGCAACTATTCGCTCGCCATCATCGCGGTGTCGGGGCTGTTTGTCGGCTTCGTGCTGGCGCTGCAGGGCTACAACATCCTGCAGCGCTACGGCTCGGCCGAAGCGGTGGGCATGATGGTGGCGCTGTCGCTGCTGCGCGAGCTGGGGCCGGTGGTGACGGCGCTGCTGTTTGCCGGCCGCGCGGGCACGTCGCTGACGGCCGAAATCGGGCTGATGAAGGCGGGCGAACAGTTCAGCGCCATGGAGATGATGGCGGTCGACCCGATTCGCCGCATCATCGCGCCGCGTTTCTGGGCCGGCGTGATCGTGGTGCCGCTGCTCACGGCGGTGTTCAACGCGGTCGGCATTCTGGGCGGCTGGATCGTCAGCGTGCCGATGATCGGCGTCGATCCGGGCGCATTCTGGAGCCAGATGCAGGGCGGCGTCGATGTGTGGGCCGACCTGGGCAACGGCGTGGTCAAGAGCGTGGTGTTCGGCATCACGGTGACCTTTGTCGCGCTGCTGCAGGGCTACGTGGCCAAACCCACGGCCGACGGCGTGGCGCACGCCACCACGCGCACGGTGGTGATGGCCTCGCTGATGGTGCTGGGGCTCGACTTCTTGCTGACGGCCTTGATGTTCAGTTTCTAGGAAGATTTCTATGGGACGCTCCAAAAATGATCTCTGGGTGGGCCTGTTCGTGCTGATCGGGCTGGCGGCGCTCGTGTTTCTGGCGCTGCAGTCGGCCAATCTGTTGTCGCTCAACTTCCAGCGCGGCTACCGCATCACGGCGAACTTCGACAACATCGGCGGCTTGAAGCCCAAGGCGGCTGTGCGCAGCGCGGGCGTGGTGGTCGGGCGAGTGGCGGACATCCGCTTCGACGACGAGCGCTACCAGGCGCGGATTGACCTCGACATGGATACGCGCTTCAAGTTTCCAAAAGACAGCGCGCTCAAGATCCTGACCAGCGGTTTGCTGGGCGAGCAATACATCGGCATCGAGGCCGGCGCGTCGGACCAAAACCTGGCGGCCGGCGATAATGTCACCGCCACCCAGTCGGCCGTGGTGCTGGAGAACCTGATCAGCCAGTTTCTCTACAACAGCGCCGCCAACAACGCATCCTCTGGCGGGAGTGGCAAATAAGCGGTGCATGCGGCCCAATGGGCACGTGGCGCACGCCAATGGCCGCTCGATGCGCGGCAGCAGCAAAATGAAGACCGGATGGGACACCAAGGTAGACGGATGAGCGGGCAGAACAACAGCGCCTGGCGGCGCGCAAAATGGGGCGCCGGCGTGCTGGCACTGGTGGTGGTGAGCGGCTGCGCCAGCCTGCCGGACGGCGCATCACGCGACCCGCGCGATCCGTGGGAAGGCTACAACCGCAGCATGTTCCGCTTCAACGACGCGGTCGACACGGCGGTGCTCAAGCCGGTGGCCACGGCGTATCGCGACGTGGTGCCGCAGCCGGTGCGCACCGGCGTCGGCAACTTCTTCGGCAACCTGAGCGACGCCTGGTCGTTCGTCAACAACGTGCTGCAGGCCAAGCCGGAAGGGGCCATGTCTTCCTTCTGGCGCGTGGTCATCAACAGCACCATGGGCTTGGGCGGCGTGCTCGACCCGGCCACCGAGATGCGGCTGGAGCGCCGGCGCGAGGATTTCGGCCAGACGCTCGGCCGCTGGGGTGTGCCCGACGGCCCGTATTTCGTCTTGCCGGTGCTGGGCCCCTCGACGGTGCGCGATTCGGCGGCCTTGCCGGTCGATTCCTACGGCAGCCCGATCGGTCACGTCTCGGACGTTGCGGTGCCCAATTCGCTGTACGGGGTGCAGGCCGTCAACACCCGCGCCAATTTGCTCAGCGCGACCGAGCTTCTGGAATCGGCCGCGCTCGACCCGTACACGTTCCAGCGCGACGCCTACCTGCAAAAGCGCCGCAACGACATCCACGACGGCAATCCGCCCGAGGACGAAGAGCGCTACGACCTGGAGGAAGGCGAAACACCGGCGGCCGATGCACCGGCACCGGCCGCTTCGGGCGCCGCGCCCGCGCGTGCGCCAACGCGCGCGCCGCGCCGCGTGTTGCGCCGACCGGGTGCGCGCACCGCGCCCAACGCCCCCGCCGCAGCGGCTTCGGACGTGCCTGCGGCGCCCGCGCCGTCGGCGTCACAGCCCGCGCCGGTCAAATAAGGCTGCCGGGCAACGTCGCCAGCGGCACAACTTGTAACAGCGCCGGGGAACCGCCCGGCGCAACTGTATTCAAAAGACCCAAGGGCGCGCCGTGCGCCCGGAGGACACCAGACCCATGACATCGCAAGCCCCTCGCCGCCACTTTGTTCGACTGACCGCCAGTGCGCTGGGCGCGCTGACGCTGCTGGCCGCCGCACCCTGGGCGCATGCTGCCGAGGAATCGCCCGATGCCATGATCCAGCGCCTGTCGGACGACCTGCTGCAGACCATTCGCGCCGACAAGACGTTGCAGACCGGCGACGTCGACCGCTTGATGGCGGTGGTCGACAGCAAGGTCATGCCCAACGTCAACTTCACGCGCATGACCGCATCGGCCACCGGCCCGAGCTGGCGCAAGGCCACGCCAGACCAGCGCCAGCGCCTGCAGCAGGAGTTCAAGAACCTGCTGGTGCGCACTTATGCCGGCGCGCTCAAGCAGGTGAGCGACCAGTCGGTCGAAGTGAAGCCGCTGCGCGCCGCGCCCAACGACAAGGAAGTCATCGTGCGCACGCTGGTCAAGAGCAAGGGCGACCCTGTTCAGCTCGACTATCGGCTGGAGCGCACACCCGGCCAGGGCAGCGGCTGGAAGATCTACGACCTGAACGTGCTGGGCGTGTGGCTGGTCGACAACTACCGCCCGCAGTTCTCGCAGCAGCTCAATGCGGGCGGCGTGGACGCGCTCATCAATTCGCTGGCCGAGCGCAACCGCAGCAACGCCAGCCCCAGCGGCAAGAGCTGATTCACAACGTTCCCCCATGCTGGTGCTGCCCGCCGAACTCACGCACGTGCAGGCGCAGACCTGCCTGAACGTGCTGCTGCAGGCCGCCGAAGCCGAGGCGGCGCCGCAGGTGCTGGTCGATGCCTCGGCGCTGACGCGCTTCGACTCGTCGGCGCTGGCGGTGCTGCTGGAATGCCGCCGCGAATGCCTGCAGGACGGCAAGGGCTTTGCCGTGCGCGGCTTGTCGCCGCGCCTGCGTGAACTGGCGCAGCTCTACGGCGTGCTGGCCTTGCTGCCCGATCCCGCTGCGGCTGAGTCGGCGGTGCTGGCGGCCGCCTGAGCCCGCGCGCCGTGCGGCGCCGGCATCAACCTTGCGACCAGCCGGATGACGGCAAAAACGTAAAATGGCGGGTTGCCCATGCTGCCCGCCATTTCCTTTCAGTCGGTGTCCAAGGTTTACCCAGCCTCGGGCAAACCCGGCTCCACCCCTCTCCAGGCGCTTGATGACGTCAGCTTTGACATCCAGCAGGGCGAGTTCTTTGGCCTGCTCGGCCCCAACGGCGCCGGCAAGACGACGCTGATCTCGATCCTGGCGGGCCTCACGCGCGCCAGCTCGGGCCACGTCAAGGTGTACGGCTTCGATGTGCAAAACGACTTCGCCCAGGCGCGCCGCCATCTGGGCATCGTGCCGCAAGAACTGGTGTTCGACCCCTTCTTCACCGTGCGCGAGGCGCTGCGCTTTCAATCCGGGTATTTCGGCCTGCACAAGAACGACGACTGGATCGACGAACTGCTGACCGGTCTCGGCCTGGCCGACAAGGCCAAGGCCAACATGCGCCAGCTGTCGGGCGGCATGAAGCGCCGCGTGCTGGTGGCGCAGGCGCTGGTGCACCGCCCGCCCGTCATCGTGCTCGATGAACCCACGGCCGGTGTCGATGTCGAGCTGCGCCAGACGCTGTGGCAGTTCGTCGACCAGCTCAACCGCCAGGGCCACACCGTGCTGCTGACCACCCACTACCTCGAAGAGGCCGAGGCGCTGTGCCAGCGCATCGCCATGCTCAAGCGCGGCCAGGTGATCGCGCTGGAGCGCACCAGCACGCTGCTGGCCAACGCCGCCGCCAGCGTGCTGCACTTCAAGACCGACAGCACGCTGCCGCCCGCGCTGGCCGCGCAGGCGCGCGTCACGGGCCGCATCGTCGAACTGCCGGCCTATGCGGCGGACGACGTTGAGCGCCACCTGAGCGCGCTGCGCGAAGCCGGCGTGCGCGTGGAAGACCTGGAAATCCGCAAGGCCGACCTGGAAGACGTGTTCCTCAAGATGATGGGCGCCACGCCTGAGGCGCCGCCGCCCGCCGGCCGCGCCGACTTGGCCGAGGTGGAGGCATGAGCGGGCAAGCTCACGCCCCCCTCGCAAGGCCGCCCTTGCAGGCCGTGGCGGCACCCAACGACGGCTGGAAGATGCTGCTCAAGAAGGAAGTGCTGCGCTTTTGGCGCGTCGCCTTCCAGACCATCGCCGCGCCGGTGCTGACGGCGGTGCTGTACCTGATGATCTTCGGCCACGTGCTGAGCGATCGCGTGCAGGTGTATCCGGGCGTCGGCTACGTCGCCTTTCTGGTGCCGGGCCTGGTGATGATGGCCGTGCTGCAGAACGCCTTTGCCAACAGCGCGTCCAGCCTGGTGCAAAGCAAGATCATGGGCAACCTGGTGTTCACGCTGCTCACGCCGCTGTCGGCGCGCGACTGGTTCATTGCCTACGTGGGCGCGGCCATTGCGCGCGGGCTGCTGGTGGGGCTGGGCGTGTACCTGGTCACCCTGCTGTACGCGCCGCCGCGTGTGGCCTCGCTGCCGTGGGTGCTGGCGTTCGCGCTGCTCGGCGCGGCGCTGATGGGCGCGCTGGGCCTGCTGGCCGGGCTGTGGGCCGACAAGTTCGACCAGATGGCGGTGTTCCAGAACTTCATCGTCATGCCCATGACCTTTCTGGCGGGCGTGTTCTATTCCATCCATTCGCTGCCCGGCATCTGGCAGCAGTTGAGCCACCTCAACCCGTTCTTCTACATGATCGACGGCCTGCGCTACGGCTTCTTCGGCGTCAGCGACGTGTCGCCCTGGCTCAGCCTCGGGGTTGCCGGCAGCGCGCTGCTGGCGGTGTCGGCGCTGACCATGTACCTGCTCAACACCGGCTACAAGCTGCGGGGCTGAATGACAAAATGACTTCGCCGCTCGCGCGGCCTCAATGACGAAATGACAGCGTGATTCACAGCGCGTGGCGCCGTCATCGACGCGCAGCGAGATCATTTCGTCATTCCTCCAAATACCATGACCGCTGACCAACTCCAACAACTCATCGCCGCCGGCCTGCCCTGCGAACACCTCGAGGTCGAGGGCGACGGCCGCCACTGGTTTGCCACCATCGTCTCGCCCGAATTCGAAGGCAAGCGCCCCATCGCGCGCCACCAGCGCGTGTACGCCACGCTGGGCGAGCGCCTGAAGTCGGACGAGGTGCACGCGCTGTCGATGAAGACTTTCACGCCCGCCGAATGGGCGGCGCAGCGCTGAAATACTACTGAATTCATAGCTCCTCGCGCTTGTCCATCAAGCGTCAGCGGCCGTTTTGATGCTTGAAATGACATTGCCATGGACAAACTGCTGATCCGCGGCGGCAGGCCGCTTCGGGGCGAGGTCACCATCTCCGGCGCCAAGAACGCCGCCCTGCCCGAGATGTGCGCCGCGCTGCTCACGGCCGAGCCGGTCAGGCTCATCAACGTGCCGCGCCTGCACGACGTGCGCACCATGCGCAAGTTGCTGGAGAACATGGGCGTGCAGGTCGACACGCATGGCGAGCGCGGCGGCATGAGCTTTCACGCCGCCCTGCCCATCACGCCCGAGGCACCGTACGAGCTGGTCAAGACCATGCGCGCGTCGGTGCTGGCGCTGGGCCCGCTGCTGGCGCGCTTTGGTCGCGCCAAGGTGTCGCTGCCGGGCGGTTGCGCCATCGGATCGCGGCCGGTCGATCAGCACATCAAGGGCCTGCAGGCCATGGGCGCGATCATCGATGTCGAGCACGGCTACATGATCGCCCGCTTGCCCGAAGGCGCCACGCGGCTGAAGGGCGCGCGCATCACCACCGACATGGTCACCGTGACCGGCACCGAGAACTTCCTCATGGCCGCTTGCCTGGCCGAGGGCGAGACGGTGCTGGAAAACGCCGCGCAAGAACCCGAGATCACCGACCTGGCCGAGATGCTCATCAAGATGGGCGCGAAGATCGAAGGCCACGGCTCAAGCCGCATCCGCATCCAGGGCGTTGAAAAGCTGCACGGGTGCGAACACGAAGTGGTGGCCGACCGCATTGAGGCCGGCACCTTCTTGTGCGCCGTGGCGGCGGCCGGCGGCGACGTGACGCTGCAAAACGCCTGCGCGCACCACCTCGACGCGGTGGTTGAAAAACTGCGCGACGCCGGCGCCGAGCTGGAAGCCATTGGCGGCCCCGACTGCCAGGGCGGCCCCAAGGCGCACGCCATCCACATCCGCAGCTTAGGGGGAAGGGCGCTGAAGGGCCAGGGCTTTCGCACCACCGAATACCCCGGCTTCCCGACCGACATGCAGGCGCAGTTCATGGCGCTCAACTGCGTGGCCAGCGGCGCCAGCGTGGTCACCGAGACCATCTTTGAAAACCGCTTCATGCACGTCAACGAGCTGGTGCGCCTGGGCGCCAACATCCACGTCGATGGCCGCACCGCGATGATCGACGGCGTGCAGCAACTCAGCGGCGCGACCGTGATGGCGACCGATCTGCGCGCCTCGGCCTCGCTGGTCATCGCTGGGCTGGTGGCCGATGGCGAGACGCTGGTCGACCGCATCTACCACCTGGATCGTGGCTACGACCAGATGGAGGAAAAGCTGCGCGGCATTGGGGCGGACATTGAGCGGGTGACGTAAAGCATGAAAACCAGACGCGAAGAACGCGAAGGTTTCGCGAAGGACGCGAAAGAATCCAAAGGTTTTTCTTTCGCGTCCTTCGCGGGCTTTTGCGTCCTTCGCGTCCGGTCAAGTTTGGGAGCTACAAAGTGATCACCCTCGCCCTCTCCAAAGGCCGCATCTTCGACGAGACCCTGCCGCTGCTGGCCGCTGCCGGCATCGCCGTGCTGGAAGACCCGGAAAAGTCGCGCAAGCTCATCTTGCCGACCAACCAGGCGGGCGTGCGCGTGGTGCTGGTGCGCGCCACCGACGTGCCGACCTACGTTGAATACGGCGGCGCCGACCTGGGCGTGACGGGGCTCGATACGCTGATCGAACACGGCGGCGCCGGCCTGTACCAGCCGCTCGATCTGCAAATCGCCAAGTGCCACATGGCCGTGGCTGCGCCTGTGGGCTTTGATTACCAGCGCGCCGTGCGCCAGGGCAGCCGCATCACCGTGGCCACCAAATACACCACCATCGCGCGCGACTTCTTTGCCGAAAAAGGCGTGCACGTCGATCTGATCAAGCTCTACGGCAGCATGGAACTGGCGCCGCTGACGGGCATGGCCGACGCCATCGTCGATCTGGTCAGCACCGGCAAGACGCTGAAAGCCAACAACCTGGTCGAGGTCGAGCACATCATGGACATCAGCTCGCGCCTGGTGGTCAATCAGGCGGCGCTCAAGCTCAAGACGGCGCCGATCCGGCGCATCATCGATGCGTTTTCCACGGCCGTGAACGCCCCTCAGACGCTATAAAGTTGATAGCTGCTGGCGCTTGATGGACGGGCGCCAGAGCCCTTTTTCACTTCAGATTTGTGCGATGTCGCTGGCGGCCGCCCACCAGCCGACATCGAGTCCGTCGCCGCTCGGATAGACCGCGCCGCGGCACGGCAAGGGCCAGCGGGTGGCCTGCGGGTGCGTGAGCGCCTCGTGCGCGAAGCCCCACACCAGCGCCACCTGCGCGTCCGCCAGCCACACGTCGCTGCCCATCACATGCATCAGGTCGCTGATCGACAACTGAGTCAGGCGGCGCGAGGGCAGCTCGAGGATCGCCACGGGCTGCTGGTGCTGCACGCTCCAGCGGATCAACGCGGCGGCCCGCTCCAGCCAGAGAAAACCCAATGCGGGCAGGTACTCGCCGCCCTCGATCCAGCGCCGCTCGTCGGCGCCCAGCGCCTGCCAGTCCAGCCGCCAGGTCAGGGCCGGCGTCTTGGCGCCGCAGTCGATGAGGGCCTGCAGCGCTTTCGGCGCGCCGCCCTGCGATTCGTGTCGGAACGGCAATGCCGCAACGGGGCGCTCGATCCAGAAGAGTTCACCGTCTGCCATGGCGCCCGAGTGTGCCACGCGGCCTTTACTTGAACCAACCGGCGATGGTGGAGCCGACGCTGGAGCCTGCGATGTAGCCCACCGCGCCGCCGATCAGGCCACCGACGGCCCCGCCGACCACCGTGCCGATGCCGGGGGCGATGAGGGTGCCAATGGCTGCACCTGCGGATCCCGCGGCCTTGGCGCCGACGACCGCGCCGGTCCAGCCGCCGGCGATGCGTGCGCCCTCCTGCGCCGTGTTGCTCCAGTCGCCGGTCTTTCGGCTGGTCTGAACCTCCTTGGCCAGAGAAAAACCGTCCAGCGCCGCGCCCACCACGACCGCGGCGCGCCCCAGCGGCTTGGCGGCCTGCAGTGTGCGCCCGACGCCGCTCTCGAAGCGCGTGGCCGCGGTGTGGTCGGGGATGCCGAAGCCGCCCGCGCCCTTGTGGTTCCAGTGCCAGTTGCTGGCGCCGCCGATGGTCGGGTTCGGGCCATGGTCGAGCCGCAGGCCTTTCCAGCTGTTGCCGGGCGCGGGCGTCGTGCGGTTCAGGTAGGCGTGGCTGGTCGGGTTCGGAAAGCCAGAGCGATCGCGGAAAGTCAGGTCGAACTTGTTCGGGCTGCCATCGGCGCCGCGAAAGGTGTTCGGAACGGGATAGCGCAGATCCTGGAACACGCCCGCGGCCAGCGGCGCGTGCAGCAGGCTGCTGGGCGCCGAACTGGCCTGCGGCGCGGGCTCGGCATGGGGCTGCGGACGACCTGCGTGTGTCGCCATCAACTGCCGGCGCTCGCTGGCGTCCGCCAGCTTCCAGCGCAGCGTGTCGACATGCGCCGGTGCGGGTTGAGACATGAGGCTGTGGTCGGGCGGCGACGTGGGGCGGCTGCCGCTGGCGTGCACGGATTCGATGCGCATGGTGGGTCTGGTCGGGAGGCTCAGTCGAGGAATATGTCCATCGTGTGTCAGATCGACCCGCTTGAATACCCGGACGCTTCCGAGCTGGGATTTCTCCCAGCTGGTGGGGTTACCAGGCCGAACTCGCTGTGCGCGGCGCGCCTGATCACGCGCAGGGCGCCGCCAGCATCCGGGCCACGGGTGAGACAATCCCAGCCCGTCGCCCACCGATCAGGGCCCGTTTGACCCCGCCCGTTTCCCGCGGCGCTTTTCCACCATGCCGACCACTGCTGCCCCCCTGCGCCTGTCGACCGCGCAACCTGATTTTGAAACCCGGCTTTCGGCGCGCCTGCACTGGAGCGCCGACCAGGACGAAGCCATCGAGCAGCGCGTCAAAGCCATCCTGGCCGACGTGCGCGCGCGCGGCGACGCGGCGGTGCTGGAGTACACCGCGCGCTTCGACGGCCTGCAGGCCGCGTCGATGGCCGAACTGGAACTGAAGCAGAGCGACTTCAAGGCCGCTTTCGACAGCCTGCCCGCCGAGCAGCAGCAGGCGCTGCAGGAGGCCGCCGCGCGCGTACGCCGCTACCACGAGTGGCAGAAAAAGCAGGGCGGCGAAACCGCGACCTACCGCGACGACGACGGCACGCTGCTCGGCCAGAAGGTCACGCCGCTCGACCGCGTCGGCATCTACGTGCCCGGCGGCAAGGCGGCCTACCCCAGCAGCCTGATCATGAACGCCGTGCCCGCGCACGTGGCCGGCGTGGGCGAGATCATCATGGTGGTGCCGACGCCGGTGCGCGGCAGCATCGCCACCGGTGGTTCCGATTCAAAACAGCCCCCGGCGCTTGATGGGCAAGCGCCAGCAGCTATTGATTCAGGAGTGGCCGGCGAGCGCAACCCGCTGGTGCTGGCCGCCGCGCACGTCGCCGGCGTCACGCGCGCCTTCACCATCGG
>JAGOVZ010000042.1 GCA_018060485.1 Ottowia sp.
GCTTGCGTGGCGCCGGCGGTGATGGTGATTTCGGTGTCAGCGCTGTACTGACGGGCGTAGACTGCTTCGATTTTCGCAGCAATGGCCTGGCGCAACGCGGGCACGCCGGGCATGGGCGGGTATTGGTTGTGGCCTTGCTGCATGGCGGCGGTGACGCCATCGACCAGCTTCGGATCGCAGTCGAAGTCGGGGAAGCCCTGGCCCAGGTTGACGGCCTTGTGTTGCGTGGCCAGCGCCGACATGACGGTGAAGATGGTGGTGCCGACGTTGGGCAGGCGCGAGGGGAAGGCGGGGGTGGTGGGGCTCATGTCGATGGAGGTCGAGAAGAGAAAGGGGCAGCCGGTCTGGCGGCAGGTTCAAGATAAAAAAGCCCGCCAGCGCTTGAGGGACAAGCGCGAGCAGCTATCAATACTATAGTCGTCGATCACAGCTCGTAGTCGGCCACGTGCCCGTTCATGGCCTTCAGGATCAGGTCCTTGTCGAGCCTATCCGACAGCAGGCTGGCGAAGTGATAGACAAAGTCGCGCAGGTAGGCACCGCGCTTGAGGGCGATGCGCGCGACGTTCTTGCCCAGCAGCTGGCCGAGCGGGCGGGTGACCAGATCGGGGTCTTTGTCGCCATCGACGGCCATTTCGGCCACGATGCCGATGCCCAGCCCCAGGCGCACATAGGTCTTGATGACGTCCGAATCAATCGCCTCCAGCACGATGCGCGGCGCCAGGTTGCGTTGGGCAAAGGCGGTGTCGATGCGCGTGCGGCCGGTGAAGGAGGGGTGGTAGGTAATAAGTGGCTCCGCCGCAATGTCCTCCAGCGTCAGACGCTCTTTTTTTGCGAGCGCATGGGTGGCGGGCACGACCAGCACGTGTTGCCATTCGTAGCAGGGCAGGGTGACGAGTTCGGGGTAGTTGGCCAGCGATTCGGTGGCCATGCCGATTTCGGCCGTCTCTTCGATCACCATGCGCGCCACCTGGTCGGGTGCGCCCTGGTGCAGGCTGATGTTGACCTTGGGGTAGCGCTCGCGCAGCTTGGCCACGGGCACCGGCAGCACGTAGCGCGCCTGCGTGTGCGTGGTGGCAATCGACAGCATGCCGCTGTCTTGCGCGCTGTATTGCTCGCCGATGCGTTTGAGGTTGCCGACTTCGCGCAGGATGATGGCGATGCTGTCCAGCACATGCTGGCCGGGCTCGGTGATGCGCTTGAGGCGCTTGCCGTGGCGGGTGAAGATGTCGATGCCGAGTTCTTCTTCCAGCTCGATGATGGCCTTGGAGACACCGGGTTGCGAGGTGTGCAGCGCCTTGGCCGCTTCGGTCAGGTTCAGGCCCCGGCGCGCGGCTTCCTGGACAAAGCGGAATTGGTGCAGGTTCATGGCGTTTCTTGAATATGAAGCGCCGATATTATGGCAAATGGTGTCTAAGGCGCAGGACGATTCAGCGCCGCCACGGCCATGGCTTGCAGCACGTCGGGGTGCTCGGCAATCGCCTCGCGCAGGTTGAAGGCGACGCCGGGATGTTGCTCGCGCAACTCGGCCAGCAGGCGCGGCAAATCGTCGCGCGCGTGGCGACCGGTGCCCAGAAACATCGGCCAGACGGTGATGGCGCGGGCGCCTTCGGCCAGCAGCGCGGCCACGGTGGTGCCCAGGTCGGGTGCGGTGTATTCGAGGTAAGCGCACTGCACGCGCGTGCCGGGCGCCATTTCGCGCATGCGCGCGGCCACCGCCTCAATGGGCGCGCGCCAGGCCGCATCGCGCGAGCCGTGCGCGAACAGCACGATGCCGGTGTCTGAGGCGGTCAAATCGGCCACGCTATTGCCTCAGCACCAGCCAGCCGAACAGCGCCAGCGACAACAGCGAATAAATGATGCCGGGCGAGGCCGCCGCGATCCAGGGCGACCAGTCGCGCAGGTTGCCGATGTGGCCGAACACGTTGTTGAGCAGAAAGAAGCTGATGCCCACCAGCACGCCGATGAACACATAGCCCGTAATGTTTCCGGCGCGGAAATGCAAATAGGCAAACGGCAGCGCCAGCACCATCATCACCAGGCAGCTGATGGGGTAGAACACCTTGCGCCAGAACTCGATTTCATACCGCTGCGCGCTCTGCCCGTTGGCCTGCAGGTGGCGAATGTACTGGAACATGTCCAGCGTCTGCATGCGGTCGGGGCTGAGCAGCGCGGCGGCCACGGTGTCGAGCGCCAGATCGGTTGGCCACTGCCACTGGTCCTGCCGCGTGACCTGCATCTTGAGCGGGGCCTGCGGGCCGGCCTGCTCGAAACTGCGGCGCTCGACGCCTTGCAGTTGCCAGCCGCCATCGACGATCTGGCCTTTCTCAGCCTTGGTGGTCGAGAGCAGGCGCCCGGTGGCGTCGGCAAATTCGTAGATGCGCACGTGGTTCAGCGTGCCGTCCGATGCCAGCGCGCCCACGTTGACCGAATAGTTGCGCGTCGGTTCGCGGTCTTTCAGCCAGGCGCCGGTGCGGCCGACGGTGATGTCGCCCAGAAAGCGCGCCTGCAGCGTCTGCGCCGCGCGGTTGGCGGCCGGCGCCACGTAGTCGCCAAACACGAAGGTCAGCGCCACAAAGGCGGCGCCCAGCAGCAGCAGCGTGCCCAGCGCGCGCATGGGCCCCAGGCCGCTGGTGCGCAGGATGGTGAATTCAGAGCTGGCGGCCAGCCGTGCCATGACGAAGATGGTGCCGATCAGCACCGCGATCGGCATCAGCTCGTACAAATGGTTGGGCACCTGCAGCAGCACGACCAGCAGCGCGTAGCCCATGGTGTAGCCGCGCGCCGCGCCGTCGCGCACGTCGCCCAGCGCGTCGACCAGATCGAAGAAGAAGAACAGCGCCAGAAACGCGAGCGTGACGAAGCCGACCGCGCGCAGCACCTCGGAATAGATCAGGCGGCGAATGGTCTTCATGCACCACTCCGGCGCGCCGGGCGCAGCGGCCAACCAATGAACCAGCCGTTGTGCCGCGCCAGCAGCCAGCCCATGGCCAGCAGAAAGATGCCGCCGTGCAGCAGTAGCACGTAGGGCACGAAGCCGATGCGGCCGTTGCGGATCCAGCTTTCGCCCACCGTGAGCAGGTTGTAGTAGCTGGCAAAGGCAAACAGCGCAAACACCAGGCCGGCGCTGCGCCCGACGCGCGGATTCACCCGCGTGGCGGCCAGCGCGATGATCACGCAGTTGATGGCCGCCAAAGCAAGCCCGAGGCGCCAGGACAATTCGCCCAGGTGCAGCGGCGTTGGCTGGCGCAGCAGGGTCATCGTCGGTGTCAGGTTGGGCTGCTGGCGCGGGCCGGGGCCGGTGGTGCTGGAGCTGATGCGGTTGCCGTATTCGGCAAACTCGCTCACCCGCGTCTGGCCGGTGGCCAGTTCGGTCTCGAGCCGCTGGCCGTTGTCGAGGATGATGAAGCGCTGGCCCTTGATGGTTTCGAGCCGGCCGTTCTGGGCCGATGTCACCGTTTCCTTGCCGCGCTCGGTGGTGGCAATGAAGATGTTGCTGCCGGTGTTGGCGTCCGGCGTGTCCTTGTCGATGAAGAACACGCGCTGGCCACCGGCCGATTCGATGAAGCGGCCGGGCGACACGCGCTCGATGTCGCCCCGGCCCTGATAGCGGTCGCGCAGCTCGCGCGCCTGCTGGTTCGACCACGGCCACACCACCAGCGCCAGCACCGCCACCGACAGCAGCACCGGCCAGGCAAAGCGCAGCGTGGGTTTCAGAAAACTCCACAAACCCTGGCCACTGGAGAACCACACCACCATCTCGCTCGACGCGTACATGCGCGTCAGCGTGGCGGTGATGGCGATGAACAGGCTGAGCGTGAGGATGGTGGGCAGATGCCCCAGCACCATGAAGCCCATCACCAGCATCACCTCGGACGGGTTGACGTTGCCTCGCGTGGCCTGACCCAGCGTGCGGATCAGCATCACGGTCATGACGATGGTGATCAGCACCACCAGGGTGGCGCCGAAGCTGCGCCCCAGCTCTTTGCGCAGGGATGAATCGAATAACATCAGACGACAAGGAAAACGCTGATTATGGACTTTCGACTCGACTCCCTGACCCTGGCCGAAGCGGCCGCCACCAAGTCGCCGGCCTTGATGGTGCTGGTGGCTGATGGCTTCGAACCGGGTGCCGATGCGCTGTCGGCGCTGATCCAGCGCGCACTGGCCAGCGGCGACTTCAAGACCGAGGCCGGCGCGTTGCTGTCCAGCTACGGCGCGGCGCGCGTGACGGCCGAGCGTGTGGTGCTGGTCGGCGTGGGCGACGCCAGCGGGCCCCAGGTGCGCAAGGCGGTGGCCGCCGGCGTGCTGGCGCTGCGCGGCAGCCCGGCGACCTCGCTGCTGCTGTGCTTCGCGCAGCCGGCCGATGCGGCGGCGGTGCGCGCCGCCACGCTGGGGGTGGCCGAGTCGTGCTACGCCTATGGCGCCACCAAGGGCAAGAAGAACCAGAAAGACCAGAAGAAGGCGCCACCGCGCCTGACCGACGTGCTGATCGGCGTGCCCGATGCCGAGCCGGTGCGCGATGCCTTCCGCATCGGCGTCGGCATTGCCAGCGGAGTGGAGCTGGCGCGCGAATGGGCCAACCGCCCGGCCAACCACGCCACGCCGACCATGCTGGGCGAGGCGGCGCGTGGTCTGGCGGATTTGCCGCGCATCGATTGCGAGGTGCTGGGGCCCAAAGAGGTCGCCAAGCTCGGCATGGGCGCGTTTCAGGCCGTCGCGCAGGGGTCGAAGGAAGAATTGCGCTTCATCGTGCTGCGCTACCACGGCGCGCCCAAGTCCGAGGCGCCGGTGGTGCTGGTCGGCAAGGGCATCACGTTTGACACCGGCGGCATCTCGCTCAAGCCCGCGTCTGAGATGGACGAGATGAAGTACGACATGAGCGGCGCCGCCAGCGTGCTGGGCACCTTCCGCGCCTTGGCTGAGCTGAAGCCGGGCATCAACGTCGTCGGCCTGATCCCCGCCTGCGAAAACATGCCGGATGGCGGCGCCATCAAGCCGGGCGACGTGGTGACCAGCCTGAGCGGCCAGACCATCGAGATCCTGAACACCGACGCCGAAGGCCGCCTGGTGCTGTGCGATGCGCTGACGTACGCCGAACGCTTCAAGCCGCGCGCGGTGATCGACATCGCCACGCTCACCGGCGCCTGCGTGATCGCGCTGGGCGGCGTGCGCAGCGGCCTGTTCAGCCCCGACGACGCGCTGGCCGACGCGCTGCTGGCCGCCGGCGACCGCGCGCTCGACCTGTGCTGGCGCCTGCCGCTGGACGCCGACTACGCCGAGGCGCTGAAAACCCATTTTGCCGACGTCGCCAACGTCGGCGGCCGCCCGGCAGGCGCGGTGACGGCGGCGAAATTCCTGCAACGCTTTGCGACCGAGTACCCGTGGGCGCACCTCGATATTGCCGGCACGGCCTGGAAAGGCGGCGCCGCCAAGGGCGCCACGGGCCGCCCGGTGGGGCTGCTGGTGCAGTACCTGCTGGCACAGGCGGGGCCCGATACGGCCAAGCCGAGCGGCAAGGCCAAGAGCGCAAAAAAGGCCAAGAGCACCAAGGCGCGGCGCGCTTGACGCTTTGCACGGCGAGCGCGCGCATCATTCACCATGACGTTCGTTTGTGAAAGACCTCCCTGCGGCCGCGCAGCAGGCCCCCGGTGGCTGCGGAGCAAGCCATGCCGGAACGCCGTGGCCGGGGTTCCCCCGGCCGCCAGCGTTGTCCCCCTTGGAGGGAAGGCGCCGCAGGCGACTCAGGGGGGGGCATGACCCATATTGGGTTCCACTTCAACATGCCCGACAAGCTGGCCTACGCCTGCCGCCTGCTGCGCAAGGCCTACGCAGCGGGCGGGCCGGTCGGCGTGGTGGGGCCGGCGCCGGCCATCGAGGCGCTCGACACCGAGCTGTGGCGCTTTTCCGCGCTCGACTTCATCCCGCATTGCCTGGCCAGCGCGCCGGAGGCCATGCGCGTGTTCACGCCCATCGTGCTGGCCCAGGATTGTGCGGACTTGCCCCAGACTGGGGTGCTGGTGCACCTGGGTGATCAGGTGCCGGCCGGCTTCGAGCGGTTCGAGCGCCTGATCGAGCTGGTGGACACCAGCGACGCCGACCGCTCAGCGGCGCGCCAGCGCTGGCGCCACTATGCCGACCGCGGCTACCCGATTCAGCGGCACGACCTGGCCGCGAAGGAATGATGAACATGTCCACCACCGAAGACGACGCCCTGCCGCGCCCCGCGCCGCGTTTTGTGCCGACACTGACCGAGGTGGTCGCCGCGGCCGATGCATCCGCCCCCGCCGCAGCCCCTTCGGTACCAGCACCATCAACGCCCGTCGCACCGCCGCCCATGCCGTCGATCGGCGCGGCCACGGCAGCCCACACCGCCGACGCCATGCTGGCGCGCATCGGGCCAGACCTGGACCGCCAGATCGCCGAAGCCATCGGCCGCGTGCTGCACGAGCAACTGCTGGGCTTCAACGGCCGGGTGCAGAAGGCGGTGGCCGAAGTGGTGCGCGAGGCGGTGGCCAAGGCGCTTGCGCAGGATGCGCATGGCCGCGATGCTGGGACAAACCCCTAGTGTGGCGTGCGCCGCACCCTATCGTTTTCCTGATTAGACTGGCACGCGGTTTGCGTTATTGTTCGCGCCCTTGAATAACCATTTTTCTTTGGAGAGAGACGGATGAACAGAAAACTGAGCTTGACGGCGATTTTTGTCGCGGCTTCTCTGGCCGCTGCCTGTGGCAAGAAGGAAGAGCCGGCGCCTACCCCGGCCGCGCCCGCACCTGCGCCGGCGGCGCAAGCCCCCGCACCCGCGCCCGCCGCTGGCGGCGAGATGGTGGTGCGCATCGGCCACGTGGGCCCGGTGTCTGGCCCGCAGGCGCACTACGGCAAGGACAACGAAAACGGCTCGCGCATGGCCATCGAAGACCTGAACACGCAGAACATCGTGATCGGCGGCAACAAGGTCAAGTTCGAGATCCAGGCTGAAGACGACGCGGCCGACCCCAAGCAGGGCACCGCGGCGGCGCAAAAGCTGTGCGACGCCAAGGTCAACGGCGTGGTGGGCCACCTGAACTCGGGCACCACCATCCCGGCATCCAAGGTCTACAACGACTGCGGCATCCCGCACGTCACCGGCGCGGCCACCAACCCCGACCTGACCAAGCCCGGCTACAACACCACCTACCGCATCATCGCCAACGATCTGGCGCTGGGCGCTGGCCTGGCCAACTACGCGGCCGACGACCTCAAGCTGAAGAAGATCGCTGTCATCGACGACCGCACGGCCTACGGCCAGGGCGTGGCCAAGGTGTTTGCCGAAACCGCCAAGGCCAAGGGCATCCAGATCGTCGACGAGCAGTTCACCACCGACAAGGCGACCGACTTCATGGCCATCCTGACGGCCATCAAGGCCAAGGGCCCGGACGGCGTGTTCTTCGGCGGCATGGACCCGCAAGCCGGCCCCATGCTGCGCCAGATGGAACAGCTGGGCATGAACAACGTCAAGTACTTCGGCGGCGACGGCATCTGCACCTCGGAAATCGCCAAGCTGGCCGCTGGCGCCAAGACGCTGGGCAACGTGATCTGCGCCGAAGGCGGCGCCTCGATCCAGAAGATGCCGGGCGGCACCGAGTGGAAGGCGCGCTACGACGCCAAGTACCCCAACCAGTTCCAGGTCTACAGCCCGTACACCTACGACGCCACGATGCTGCTGGTGGACGCCATGAAGCGCGCCGATTCGGCCGACCCCAAGGTCTACATCCCCAAGCTGATCGAATCGAACTACAAGGGCGTCACCGCCAACATCCAGTTCGAGCCTAACGGCGAAATGAAGAACGCCGCCATCACGCTGTACAAGTACGTGGACGGCAAGAAGACGCCGCTGTGATGCTGCGTTGATCGTCTGAACGTCAAAGGCCACCGCGAGGTGGCCTTTTTTCTTGGGTCAGCTGCCAGGGTGTCGCGTCAGCCAGCGCCCGGCGCGCAGGCGGCGCGCCAGGCTGCGTTCCACCGGCAACGGTTCGCCGTGCAGGCCGGCGGTCAGGACGTCGGCGCACAGCAGCGCCAGCGTCAGGCCGCGTGCGCCCAGGCCGGTGAGCAGGTGAACCGGCAAGGGCGGTGTCGATACTTCTGAATTGATAGCTGCTGGCGCTTGTCCATCAAGCGCTGGCGCCTGATTTTGTTCATGAAACGGCCATGCGCCGACGGCCGGCAGCCGGTCGGGCAGGGTGGCGCGCACGCCGGCCCAGGCGCCGGCGCGGCCGTCGACCCACTGCGGCGCCAGCGCGTTGGCGGCGCGCGGCAGCAGTTCGGTCAGACGCTGCAGGTTGTGCTGATGGTCGGCCGGCAGCACGTCGGCGCGAGGGTTGCCACGCTCGAAGGTGGAGCCGATCACCCACATCGGGCCACCGGCGCCCGGCACATGCGCGATCAGGCTGCCGTGGCCGTTGACGGGAAAGCGCGGCAGCGCCTCGTCCGCCGCGCCGCCCGGCATGGGGCCGAAGGCGACCTGGCCGCGCAGCGCGTGCAGGGGCAGGGCGCTGGCGTCCTGGTCGCCTGATGCCTGCAGCAGCGCAAGCGAATCGAAACCGGCCGTGATGACCACCAGTTCCGCCTCGGCCAGCAGCGCGCCGCCCGTGTCGGCCAGCCGCCAGCGCGCGCCATCGGCTGTCACGCGCGCCACGGGCGAGGCGCCGCGCCACGTGATGCCGTGCGTTTGCAGCATCGCACGCACCAGCGCCGCGGGGCGCAGCCAGCCAGCGTGGGTGTGCCACAGGGCGCGCTCGTCGGCGTTCAGCGGCACGCCGGCTTGCGCGGCTTTTTCTTGCGTAATTTGGGTTTCAGCGCTTGCCACGCCTGCGCCAGCAGCTTCTGAATCGATAGCGCCGGCCCAGTCGGCCGGCAGGCGCCGTTCGCCGGGCGCGTGGCGCTCCAGCACGCCGGTGGCGCCGAAATCGATGCCGTCTTGCAGCAAGTCGCGCGCCGTGGCGAGCGTGGCCCGCGCGCCGGCACGGGTCAGGCGCGACAGCGGTCGGTCGTCGGGCGACACGTGGGCCGCCACCACGCCGGCCGGCAAGCCGGATGCGCCGGCGGCAGGATGAGCGGCACTGTCGAGCACCGTGACCTGCCAGCCGCGCAACGCCAGCGCGCGCGCCACGGCGGCGCCGGCCAACCCGGCGCCGACGACGGCGCAGCGCGCCGGCTGCGCCACCATGGGCGCCTCATCGCCCGAGCGGCGCGGCCGCGGCGTCCAGCGCGGGGCGTAACGCGCGCGCAGCGCGGGCGGCGACCCCGCTGCGGTGGTGCCTTCGACCTCAAAACCGCAGGCGACGAGCCGCTCGCGCACCTCGTGCGCCACGCACCGCGTCGCCAAGCGTGCACCACGGCGCGCCAGCCGTGCGACGGCGCGCAGCGTGTGCAGGCGCCACATCTCGGGGTTGCACGCGGGCTCGAAACCGTCGAGAAAAACGCTGTCGTACTCGCCCGTCAGCTCGGCCAGCATGGGCTGCACGTCGCCGATGGCGAGCGTCAGCTGCACCTGCCCGCCGTCCAGCCGCAGCCGGTGCACGCCGGGCAGCAGGCCGTGCCATCGGGCGATCAGCGAATTGGCCAGCGGCGCCAGTTCGGGGAAGGCGGCGGCGTTGCGCCGCAGGTCATCGGGCTCCGGCGGAAAGGCTTCGACCGCCGTGTAAAACAACTGGCGCGGCCGCTCGGCCGCCTGCCGCCACGCGTGCCAGGTGGTGAGAAAGTTGAGGCCGAGGCCAAAGCCGGCCTCCAGCACCTGCCAGCGTGGCGCGCCGCGCCAGATGGCCTCTTGCCCGGGCGTCGGCAGCAGCCCGCAGCCGTGCAGAAAAACCTGCCGTGCCTGCGCCAGCGCGCCGGCGGGCCCGGCGCTGCGGTAGACGTCGCCAAAGCGCGGGCTGAACGGCGTGCCGTCGTCGCGCCAGCGCACCACCGGGTCGGCCATGAACTATTGAATTGATAGCTGCTCGCGCTTGTCTGTCAAGCGCCAGCGGCCCATTTGAATTGAAAATCGGGCGCCCGGCCCGAGCGAATCAGGCGCTCGGCGGCACGTAGCCCGCAGCCGCGTCGGCACCGGCGCCGAAGAAATGATTCTCCATCTGCCGCTTGAGGTACTCGCGCGCCCGCTGGTCGGCCAGGTTGAGGCGGTTTTCGTTCACCAGCATGGTCTGGTGCTTGAGCCAGTCTTGCCACGCCTGCTTGCTGACGCTTTCCCAGATGCGCTTGCCCAGTTCGCCCGGGTAGGGCGGAAAGTCCAGCCCCTCCGCCTCGGTGCCGAGCTTGATGCAGTTGACCATGCGTGCCATGCGTTTGTCCTTCAGATGCTGACCGCGCCGCGCGGGCGCCATGCCGCACTGTAACAAGCTTCATGTGCCCCGAGCGCCCGCACGGTCGATACACTCGCGCCCGTGGCGACCAACCCCGAATCCATCCTGTGGCCCATGCTGGCGCTGATGCTGTGGACGCTGTGCGTGCTGCTGCTGTTGCCGCTGGCACGTTATCGGGCGATTCGGGCCGGCGCGGTGGACTGGGACGACTTTGCGCCCGGCGAATCGGCCCGCGTGCCCGAGCCGGCGCGCCGCGTCAACCGCGCGCTGGTCAACCTGCTGGAGGTGCCGGTCATCTTCTACGCGCTGGTGCTGGCCTGCCTGATGACCGCGCGCGTCGACGCCACGGCGCTGGCGCTGGCCTGGGCCTACGTGGCGCTGCGCATGGCGCATACCATCGTCCACCTGAGCTACAACCGCGTCACGCACCGCTTCATCGTGTTTGCCGCCAGCAATGGGGTGCTGGTGGCTATGCTGTTACGCCTGGCGTGGCGCCTCAAATGAAACACCCCCTGAGCCGCCTTCGGCGTCTTCCCCCTCTCTCTTCGGGCGGGGGACGTCGCCAGTGGCCGGTGCAAGCCCGGCCACGGCGCCCGCGCATGGCCTGCTCCGCGGCCTTCTGGCTCTTTTGGGTTTGTCGCCCGAGGGCGATGCGCCAGTGCCGTGGATAACATGAAAGACCTGAGATATGACCCACCTGCCGCCATACCCACTTGACGCAGCCCTTTTCGCCCGCGCCCAAAGCCTGCTGGACGAAGAATGGCTGGCCGAGGACGCCGACCTGGCGCCCGTGCTGCCCACCGTGCTCTCGCGCGGCGTGGGGCAGGACTGGCACAAGGCCGGCACCTTCCGCCATCACCTCGTCGGCGTGGCGCGCTCGTTGGCGATGTGGCAGCAGCCGCGCGACGTGCGCCTGCTGGGCTTGCTGCACAGCGTGTACGGCAACGCGTTTGTCGATCTGGTCAAGTTTGACGCCAGCACCGAGCGCGCCGGGCTGCAGACGCTGATTGGCGACGAGGCTGAAGAACTGGTCTACGCCTTTTGCACCGCATCGCGCCGCGAATTCATCGAGAAAGCGCTGGCAGGGCAGATTGAGCCCGACGGCAGCATGCCCCTGGCGCGCAACGATGGCGGCCGCGTGACGCTGCCGGCGCGCACCGTGGCGGCGTTTCTCATCGTCAGCATGGCCGACACCATCGAGCAGTGGTCGAGCTGGCAAGACGACGTGTATTCGCGCTTTCCAAGCCCCAACGACCAGCGCCCGCAAGCCGTGCACTGGGCGGCGTCGCTGTGGCCGGGGCCGATGCGCCCCTCGGGCCGCATGCTGCACCAGATCAACCGGCTGGGTCTGGCGCTGCAACACCCGGCGCTCAAAAACCTGCTGCCCATGCCGCCGGTGTTCGACCACTGCACTCAAGCCCTGAGCGCCGCCGACGATGCGGCCGGCGCCGCGCTGTACTGGTCGGTGGTGCAGCAGGATGTGCCGCTGGTCGATCTGGACGTGGCCACCGGCGTGCTGCAGCAGGCCGTGCGCCACAACCCCTGGGTCGGCGAGCCGCGCATGGTGCTGGCGCAGCTGTACCTGTCCGCCGGCCGTGCTGAAGATGCGGCGCAGGCCGCCGAAAGCGCGCTGGCCGCCTTCTGCGCCTGGGGCAATTCGTGGGACAAGCGCGTGGCCTGGGAAGCCTGGGTCGCCTGGACGCGCATCCTGCGCCAGAGCGCGCAGAAGGGCACCTGGCCCGCGCGGCTGGACAAGCTGAACAACCTGGCGCTGCGGGACGGCGGTTGACGAAAAATACAAGTCAAATCGGCCGCCAGCGCTTGTCTGACAAGCGCGAGCAGCTACGGTTTTAATAGTTATTTACACCCTTGAAGGAGCACCCCATGTCCGACCAATGGAAGTTTGAAACCCAATCCGTGCACGCCGGCTACACGCCCGACCCGACCACCAAGGCCGTCGCCGTGCCCATCTACCAAACGGTGGCCTACGCTTTCGACAGCGCGCAGCACGGCGCCGATCTGTTCGATTTGAAGGTGGCCGGCAACATCTACAGCCGCATCATGAACCCGACCTGCGACGTGCTCGAAAAGCGCGTGGCGGCGCTGGAAGGCGGCATTGCCGGCCTGGCCGTGGCATCGGGCCAGGCGGCGATCATGTACGCCATCCAGACCATTGCCGAGGCGGGCGACAACATCGTCAGCAGCACGGCGCTGTACGGCGGCACCTACAACCTGTTCGCCCACACGCTGCCGCAACTTGGCATCACCACCCGCTTTGCCGACCACCGCGATCCGCAGTCCTTCGCCAAGCTGATCGACGACAGGACGAAGGCCGTGTTCGTTGAAACCATCGGCAACCCGGCCGGCAACATCACCGACATCGCCAGCGTGGCCGCCATCGCGCACGCGGCGGGCGTGCCGCTGATCGTCGACAACACCGTCGGCACGCCGTTCCTGATTCGCCCGATCGAGCACGGTGCCGACATCGTGATCCACTCGCTGACCAAGTACATGGGCGGCCACGGCACCACGCTGGGCGGCGTCATCGTCGATTCGGGCAAGTTTCCGTGGGCGCAGCACAAGGCGCGCTTCAAGCGCCTGAACGAGCCTGACGTGAGCTATCACGGCGTCGTCTACACCGAGGCGCTGGGCCCGGCGGCCTACATCGGCCGCGCGCGCGTCGTGCCGCTGCGCAACACGGGCGCGGCGCTGTCGCCCTTCAACGCGTGGCAAATCCTGCAAGGCATCGAGACCCTGGCGCTGCGCATGGAGCGCATCTGCGACAACACCTTGAAGGTGGCGCAGCACCTGCAAAAGCACCCCAAGGTCGCCTGGGTCAGCTACGCCGGCCTGCCCGACCACGAAGATCATGCGCTGGCGCAGCAATACATGAAAGGGCGCGCCTCGGGCCTGTTCACCTTTGGCGTCAAATCCAGCACCGGCGACGACGCGCGGGCGGCCGGCGCGCGTTTTCTGGATGCGCTGCAACTGTTCACCCGCCTGGTCAACATCGGCGACACCAAGTCGCTGGCCACCCACCCGGCCAGCACCACGCACCGCCAGCTGTCACCCGAAGAACTGGCCAAGACCGGCGTGAAAGAAGAAACCGTGCGCCTGTGCGTGGGCATCGAGCACATCGACGATCTGCTGGCGGATCTGGAGCAGGCGTTGGGGAAGGTTTGACGTCGGAGCCTGCGTTCGCATCAATAAACGCATAAAATGATGCGATAATTGATGAAGGAAGAGCATCATGCGAACCACAGTCACCCTCGACGAAGCCTTGCTGGGCCGCGCTGGCGCCTTGAGCGGGCTGCAAGACCGCTCGACCTTGTTGGCCGAGGCGCTGCGCGCCTTGATCGAACGCGAAAGCGCACGCCGCTTGGCGCGGCTGGGCGGCAGCGAGCCGCAGCTTGAAGCCGCGCCGCGTCGGCGCGAGGCGCCGCCTGCCAAGCCGACCCCGGCATGATCCTGGCCGACACCTCCATCTGGATCGATCATTTGCGTGGCGGCGACGCAGTGATGACCGAGCAGCTTGAGCGCGGGTCGATTGCCATGCACCCGTTTGTGCTGGGGGAAATCGCACTGGGCTCGTTGAAATCACGTGCCGAACTGCTGCAACTGCTTGAAGCGCTGCCCGGCACACTCGTCGCGTCCGATGCCGAGGTGATGCACATGGTGGATGAGCGCGCCTTGTTTGGGCGTGGCCTGGGTTGGGTGGATGTGCACCTGCTGGCCGCCACGCTGCTGACGCCGGGCCTGCGCCTTTGGACGCGGGACCGGCGCTTGCATGCCGTCGCCGAGGAAATCGGGCTCGCTTCGTCGCCAGGCGTGCATTGAACTCAGCCAGACTCGGCCAAATTGATTCAATAAAGAGAGCTGCTTGCGCTTGCCTGGCCAGCGCTCGAGGCCTGAAAGCCTTGTAAAAATCAAACGCCTGGCACGTCCAGCGGCTTGAGCCAGTTCTCCACCTTCAGCCCCGGCACGCCGGCGAATTCGTCGTCGCCGCTGACCAGCGTGGCGCCCAGCGCCAGCGCGTGCGCGGCGATCAGGGCGTCGTTGGGGCCGATGGGCTGGCCTTGGGATTCGAGATGGGCGCGCAGGGTGGCGTAGGGCTGCGCGGCCTCGGGCGGCAGGGGCAAAACCTCGATGATTTGCATCACTTTGGCGTAGGCGCCTTGCAGCTTGGCTGAGCCTCGGCGTTCCAGGCCAAAGCGCAACTCGCCATCGACCACCACGCTGGTGACGACGCGCAGATCGGGCGCCAGCGCTCTGGCGCGGTTCAGACCTTCAGTCACGTGGCCGTGCGGGTCGCGCATCAGCATCGAGATGACGTTGGTGTCCAGCAGCAAAGTGGTGGGCAAGCTCATAGCTCGATGTCATCGAGCGGCAGCAGGCCTGCGTCCACGTCGGGGAATTCTTCGTCAATCGGCTCCATGGTCGCCAGCACGGCCGCCAGCGAGGCTGCGCTGCCCTTGATCAGCGGCGCAGCCAACGGGCGGATGACGAGGGTGTCGCCAAGCTGCTCGATGACCGCTTCCTCCCCCGGCAACTCAAACTCGCGCGGAATGCGCACGGCCTGGTTGGCGCCGTTGCGGAAAAAGCGTACGCGGCGGGTGTTGGGGGCGGGGGAAACGTCCTGGGGCAGGGCGCTCATGGCGGGCCTCCGTATCGAAATTGCAGGTTTGAAGTATAGCCTATGCCATCGCATAGGCTATACTAATCGCCGTTCATCAACGAGGTAGGTGCATTCATGGGCTGGTTCTCCAAATCGTCGGGTGATTTCTTCTTGTCGAGCGTGGTGCCCCAAGGCCAGGGCGGCGCGCAGGTGGCGCAGTTTCTGGGGCTTGTGAATGGCGAGGCCATCATCGGCGCCAACATCTTCCGCGACGTGTTCTCCAGCGTGCGCGACGTCGTGGGCGGGCGCGCCGGCGGCTACGAGCGCGCGCTGGCCGGCGCGCGTGAGGCGGCGCTGGACGAGGCCAAGGCGGCGGCGAAGGAGTTGGGCGCCAACGGCATCGTCGGCATCGATTTCGACTACGAGGTGCTGGGCGAGGCCAACGGCATGATGCTGGTGTCGGTCACGGGCACGGCGGTGAAGATGGCGTGATGCGCAGGATTCAAGCCATTTCGGCCTCCAGCGCTTGCCAGACAAGCGCAAGCAGCTATCAAAACAAGAGAATCTGATGCAACGACCTTGACGGCGCTTTAAGACCAAAGCACGCGTTGCGCGACAATTTGCGGCGCCATGTTCATCGCCGTTCCGCTCGAAACCAAGCCCTCCTGGCGCGCGCCGCCGTGGATGACGCTGCTGCTGATTGCGCTCAACCGCCTGGTTTTCTTCGGCTGGCAGGTGCCCGAAGAGCGCGCGGTCAACAAGGCCGCGGCCGCCTACGCCAAGACGCCGCTGGCCGCCATCGAGCTGCCGCAGTTCGTGCAGCATCTGCAAAATCAAGCGCGCCAAAGCGGCAAATCGGCCGACCGCCAGCGCGCCGAAATGGCCGAGTATTGCGCGCCGATGGCGGTCATGGTGGCCAGCAGCTCGAACGGGCTCAGCGCAGCGCGCAGGCTGAAGGACTGGATCA
>JAGOVZ010000189.1 GCA_018060485.1 Ottowia sp.
ATCATGAAGGCGTATGACGTGAGCTTCTCGCTGGGCGACGGCCTGCGCCCCGGCTGCGCGAGCGACGCCAACGACGAGGCGCAGTTCGCAGAGCTCCGCACCCTGGGCGAGCTGACGCAAATTGCCTGGAAGCACGACGTGCAAACCATGATCGAAGGCCCGGGCCACGTGCCCATGCACATGATCCAGGAGAACATGACCGAGCAGCTGAAGCACTGTGGCGAGGCGCCGTTCTACACGCTGGGCCCGCTCACCATCGACAGCTCGCCCGGCTACGACCACATCGCGTCGGCCATCGGCGCCGCCATGATCGGTTGGATGGGCACGGCCATGCTGTGCTACGTGACGCCCAAGGAACACCTGGGCCTGCCCGACCGCGACGATGTCAAGCAGGGCATCATCGCCTACAAGATCGCCGCGCACGCCGCCGATGTGGCCAAGGGTCACCCCAGCGCCCGCGCGCGTGACGACGCGATCAGCAAGGCGCGCTTTGAATTCCGCTGGGAAGACCAGTTCAACCTCGGCCTCGACCCCGACACCGCGCGCGAATTCCACGACGAGACGCTGCCCAAGGACAGCAGCAAAACGGCGCATTTCTGCAGCATGTGCGGCCCCAAGTTCTGCTCGATGAAGATCACGCAGGAAGTGCGAGACTATGCGGCGGCCAAGGGGGTGAGTGAGGCCGAGGCGTTGAAGACGGGGATGGATGAGAAGTCAAAAGAGTTCGCGGCCAAGGGCGGCGAGTTCTATGTGCCGATCCACAACGCTTGAAGGCTTTTAAGCCGCCAGCGCTGGATACGCAAGCGCGAGCAGCTATCTAATCCATAGTGATGATGTCTTCGCCTCTGCACATCGGCATCGCTGGCGCGGGCCTGCTGGGGCGCTTGCTGGCCTGGCAGCTGTCGCGCGCCGGCCACCGGGTCTCGGTGTTCGATCCTTCGATCAGCGAGCAACCCGTGCCGCGCAGCCAGGCGCCCGATCCCTACGTGCCCACGGCGGCGGCGTTCACGGCTGCGGGCATGCTGAGCCCGCTGTCCGAGCTGGACAACGCGGAGCCGGCCGTCGCCGCGCTCGGCTGGCGTTCGCTCGCGTTGTGGCAGCGCATCGCGGCGGCGCTCCCGAATTCGCCTCGGGTGATGGTCTGCGGCAGCCTGCTGGTCGCGCACCGGGCGGACTTGGGCGCGGCGCAGCGCGTGCTGGCGCGCATGCAGGTGGCCACGGCCACGCCCGAATGGCGCGTCGCGAGCCCGCCCGAAGGCGCGCAGCCGCTCGACGCCGCTGCGTTGCGCGCGCTGGAGCCGTCGATTCAAGGCCCGGCGCACGCCTGGCTGTTGCCGGGCGAGGGTTTCATCGACACCGTGGCGACCATGACTGCTCTGCATTCAGGAGCGGCTGGCGCTGACTGGCATTGGGGTCAACGCGTATTGGCCGTTGAAGCAGGCGAGGGTGGCGGCACGCTGCGACTGGCCGATGGGCGCGTGCTGGCGTTCGATGTGGTGATCGATGTGCGCGGCGTCGGCGCGGGCTTGCTCCCTCGCCCCTCTGGGGAGAGGGCTGGGGTGAGGGGCGCGGGGCACGATGGGGGCGCGGCCGGCCCTCACCCCAACCCTCCCCCAGCGGGAGAGGGAGAAAATTCCCTGCGAGTGCGCGGCGTGCGCGGCGAAGTCATCTGGCTCGACTGCCCCGGCCACGGCCTCACGCGCCCGGTGCGGCTGCTGCACCCGCGCCACCGCGTCTACATCGTGCCGCGCTCGGATCGGGACGTGCTGGTGGGCGCCAGCGAGATCGAAAGCGAAGACCGCTCGCCCGTCAGCCTGCGCACCGCCACCGAATTGATGGCCGCCGCGCACAGTGTGGTGCCGGCGCTGGCCGAAGCGCGTATCTTGAAGCTCGACGTCAACCTGCGCCCCGCGCTGCCCGACAACAACCCGCTGGTGCAGTGGCAAGGCCGCAAGCTGACCATCAACGGCTTGTTCCGCCATGGCTGGCTGCTGGCGCCGGCGTTGGTGGAGCGTGCACTGGCCACCGAGGACGTGCATGCGGCAAATCTGGGCGTCGCACCGTTCGATGATCTTGCTATGAATTCGAAAGCTGCCAGCGCAGGCCTGGCAAGCGCCATCGCATGAAAAACCTTGAAGTCTCCACCTCGGACGGCGCACCCAAGAAGACCGGCACGATGACCATCCAACTCGACGGCCGACCGCACCAAGTGGGGGCCGGCAGCACGCTGGCCGATCTCGTCGCCGCGCTGGGCCACGCGCCCGAAGCCGTCAGCACCGCGGTCAACGGTGAGTTCGTCGCCCGCCACGCGCGTGAGCGGGCGCTGGCCGAGGGCGATGCGGTCTTGCTGTTTCAGCCCATCGTCGGCGGCTGAGCGCGGGCGGCGCCTGCCGCGCAGGTAAAGTCGCTCACCCATCAGAACAAGCCCGCCTCCACATGTCCGCTCCCGTTCAACTGCGCCTTGGCGCGCTCACCGCCCTGGTGGTCGGGTCGATGGTCGGCGGCGGCATCTTCTCGATTCCGCAGAACACCGCGGCCAGCGCGGGGGTGGGCGCCACGGCCGTCGCCTGGGGCATCACCGGGTTGGGCATGCTGGCGCTGGCGTTTGTGTTCCTCAATCTGGCGTTGCGCCAGCCGCACCTTGATTCAGGCATTTACGCCTATGCGCGCGCCGGCTTCGGGCCGTTCACGGGGTTCGCGTCGGCGTGGGGTTACTGGTTCATGGCGGTGCTGGGCAACGTGGGTTACTACGTGCTGCTGTTTTCCACGCTGGGCCACTACCTGCCGGCGTTTGGCGATGGCAACACGCCGCTGGCGGTGGCGTGCGCGTCGGTGATGTTGTGGGGCACGCACGCGCTGGTGCTGCGCGGCATCAAGGAGGCGGCGCGCATCAACCAGATCACCACCGTGGCCAAGCTGGTGCCGCTGCTGTTGTTCGTGGTGCTGGTGGCGCTGGCGTTCAAGCTGGACGTGTTTCGCGCCGACGTGTGGGGCCGCGCCAATCCGCAGTTGGGCAGCGTGCTGGACCAGGTGCGCGGGATGATGCTGGTCACCGTGTGGGTGTTCATTGGCGTCGAAGGCGCCAGCGTGTATTCGGCCCACGCCGCGCGACGCGGTGACGTGGGACGCGCCACGCTGGCGGGTTTCTTGTTCGTGCTGGCGCTGTTGGTGGCGGTGAGTTTGCTGTCGATGGGTGTGATGTCGCAGCCTGAATTGGCGCACCTGAAGAACCCGTCGATGGCGCACGTTCTGGAGCGCGCCGTCGGCCCGTGGGGCAGCGCGCTGATCAGCGTGGGGCTGCTGATTTCGCTCTCGGGCGCGCTGCTGTCGTGGCTGATGCTGTCGGCCGAGACGCTGTATTCCGCCGCGCGCGACGGCTCGGCGCCCAGCTGGCTGGCGGGGCAGAACGCGCGCGGCGTGCCGTCCAACGCGCTGTGGCTGACCAGCGGCAGCGTGCAGCTGTTTCTGCTGATCACGCTGGTTAGCAACTCGACTTATCTGTCGCTGGTCAATCTGGGCACGGCCATGATCCTGCTGCCCTACACCTGGGCCGCCGGCTACGCGATGAAGATCGCGCTGCGGGGCGACGGTTATGGCGTGGCCGATGGCCGCTTGCGCCAGCGCGACGCCGCCGTGTCGGCGCTGGCCTTGCTGTACGCGGTGTGGCTGGTGTATGCGGGCGGGGTCAAATACCTGCTGCTGGGCGCCTTGCTGTACGCGCCGGGCGCCGTGCTGTATGCGTGGGCGCGGCGCGAGCACGGCAAGCGCGTGTTCTCGCGGCGCGAATGGTGGGGCTTTGCGGGCCTGTTGCTGGCGGCGGGCGTGGCGGCGCTGGGTTTGCAGCAGCGGTGGCTGAGTTTGTGAGTTAAAAATGGCTGGAGCGCTTGAAGGGCTTGCGCGAGCAGCTATGAAATGCGTAGTAATGAAAGGTCAATGACCATGTCTTCAACCGACTCCTGGCGCGTGGGCGACCTGCAACTCACCAGCCGTTTCCTGCTCGGCACCGCCGGTTACCCGTCGCCGCAGGTGCTGGCCGACGCGATTGCCGCTTCGGGCACGCAAATCGTCACTGTGGGCTTGAAGCGCCAGCTCGCCGCCGCCGGCGACAACGGCTTTGTCGACATCATCCGCAGCGCGATGAAAACGCACAGCGCGCGCCTGCTGCCCAACACCGCCGGCTGCACCACGGCGCGCGAGGCGATCCAACTGGCCCACATGGCGCGCGAGCTGTACGGCACGCCCTGGGTCAAGCTGGAGGTGGTGGGCGACGAATACACGTTGCAGCCCGATCCGGTCGAACTGGTCGAGGCGGCACGGCACTTGTCGAAGGACGGCTTTGTCGTCTTCCCCTACTGCACCGACGACCTGGTGACGTGCAAACGCCTGCTCGACGCCGGCTGCCCGCTGCTCATGCCGTGGGGCGCGCCGATTGGTTCGGGGCAAGGTTTGGTCAACCCCTTCGCGCTGCGCCTGCTGCGCGAGCGCCTGTCCGATGTGCCGTTGATCATCGACGCCGGCATCGGCGCGCCCAGCCATGCGGCCCAGGCGCTGGAGATGGGTTTTGATGCCGTGCTGCTCAACAGCGCCGTCAGCCAGGCCAGCGATCCGGTCCGCATGGCGGCGGCGTTCAAGGCGGCCATCGAAGCGGGGCGCACCGCGCGGCTGGCGGGCGTGATGGCCAAGCAGGATTTCGCCGTGGCGACCACGCCGGTCGCGGGCAATCCGTTCTTGATCAATTGATAAAAATGGTGCCAGTGCTTGATCCACCTGCGCCAGCAGCTCCTGATGTGGTAGCAAAACCCATCATCTGGAGCATTGCCGGCAACGACAGCGGCGGCGGCGCGGGCCTCAGCGCCGACCAGCGCGCGGCCGAGGCGTTTGGCGTGCACCTGTGCCCGGTGGTGGCGGCGATCACCGCGCAGAGCTCGGTGGGCGTGGCGCGGGTCGAGGCGGTGTCGCCCGAAGTGCTCGATGCGCAACTGGCCGCGCTGGCCGATGACATGCCGCCCGCCGCC
>JAGOVZ010000190.1:0-1252 GCA_018060485.1 Ottowia sp.
CCTTCGCTGGCGCCCAAGGCAATCGAGAACTACGTGGTCGAGCGCGCCACCGTGTCGGCGCGCGACAAGCAACTGGCCGCCGCGCTGCGTCTGGTGAACGACGAGGCCGCCGGCACACCCGAAGAGCGTGCGCACGGCCTGCGCGCCATCATCGAAGGCGCCTCGCCCGACGACCGCAAGGCGCTGCGCAAGGCGCTCAGCGCCAACGGCCAGGACGCGCACGAAGACAAGCCCAACCCCGACGAGGAACTGGCGCCCGACTGGCGCGACGGCGGCTACCCGTACAAGAACCTGCTGCGCCGCTCGACGTACGAAAAGCAGAAGTTCAAGCTCCAGGTCGAACTGCTCAAGCTGCAAAGCTGGGTCAAGGAGACCGGGGCGCGCGTGGTCATCATCTTCGAAGGGCGCGACGCGGCCGGCAAGGGCGGCACCATCAAGCGCTTCATGGAGCACCTGAACCCGCGCGGCGCGCGCACCGTGGCGCTGGAAAAACCCAGCGAGGTCGAGCGCGGCCAGTGGTACTTCCAGCGTTATGTGCAGCACCTGCCCACTGCGGGCGAGATCGTGCTGTTCGACCGCAGCTGGTACAACCGTGCTGGCGTGGAGCGCGTGATGGGCTTTTGCAGTGACAAGGAATACCAGGACTTCATGCGCCAGGCGCCCGAGTTCGAGCGCCACCTGGTCAGCAGCGGCGTGCATCTCATCAAGTTCTGGTTCAGCGTCAGCCAGGCCGAGCAGCGCCGCCGCTTCAAGGAGCGCGAAGGCCACCCGCTGAAGCAGTGGAAGCTGTCGCCCATCGACAAGGCCAGCCTGGACAAGTGGGACGACTACACCCGCGCCAAGGAGCAGATGTTCTTCGAGACCGACACCGCCGACAGCCCGTGGACGGTGGTGAAAAGCGATTGCAAGAAACGCGCGCGCCTGAACGCCATGCGCTATGTGCTGCACAAGCTGCCCTACAACGGGAAGGCGCTCGATCAGGTCGGCAAGCTCGATCCGCTGATCGTCGGGCGCGCGCATGTGGTGTATGAGCGGGGGGAGCGGCCGCAGGCCTTGATGTGATCCCCCCTGAGTCGGCCTGCGGCCGCCTTCCCCCCAGGGGGACAACGCTTCGCGCTCGGGGGAACCCCGAGCGCGGCGTTCCGGTATCGCCTGCTTCGCGGCGGTTTGAAAGGGCTTGCTGCGCAGCCCTGCGGGCTTGTGCTGCGGTACGCTTTGCGAGCCCGGTGCTCTGTTTGCCGGGTCGCTTTCA
>JAGOVZ010000190.1:1352-5014 GCA_018060485.1 Ottowia sp.
GCACCTCAACTCGGGCAAGGTGCTGCCGACCGGGCTGCCGTTTTCCGAGGCGGTGCGGGTCGGCAACACGGTCTACCTGTCGGGGCAGCTCGGCAACGTGCCCGGCCCGGGCCCGATCAAGCTGGCGCCGGGCGGCATGGCGGGTGAGGCGAAACAGGTGATGGACAACATCCAGACCGCGCTGCAGGCGCATGGCCTGTCGATGGCCGATGTGGTCAAGTGCACGGTGATGCTGGCCGACATGAGCGAATGGGGCGCTTTCAACGACGTCTACAAGACCTATTTCAGCGGCAACTTCCCGGCCCGCAGCGCCTTTGGCAGCAACGGGCTGGCGTTCAACGCTCGGGTCGAGGTGGAGTGCATCGCGGCCTGGCGCAAGTGAGCCGTCCACTTGCCCCAAAGCGCCGGCCGATAGAATCCGCGCCGCCCATGAAGCCCATCAGCCGCCAGAACGTCGAGCACACCTACGGCCACTACGCGCGGTTTTACGACCTGGTGTTTGGCGCCGTCCTGCAGGGCGGCCGGCGCCGGATGTGCGAGGCGGTGCGCGCGGTGGCGCCGGCCACCCTGCTCGAAGTCGGCGTCGGCACCGGACTGACGCTGGCGCAGTACCCGGCCGAAACGGCCGTGACCGGCATCGACCTGTCGCCCGAGATGCTGCGCCACGCCGAGCAGCGCGCCGCCGCCCTGCCCGGCCGCCAGATCGCGCTGCACTGCATGGATGCCGAGGCGCTGGCGTTTGCCGATGGCAGCTTCGATTGCGTCACCCTGCCCTACGTGCTGTCGGTCACGCCCGACCCGGCGCGGCTCACCGCGGAGCTGCGGCGCGTGTGCAAGCCGGGCGGCGACATCTTCGTGCTGAACCATTTCAGCGGAGGCAACGCGGTGTGGGCGCTGCCCGAGCATCTGGTGGGCGGGCTGGCGGCGCGCATCGGCTTTCGCTCAGAGTTCCCGTTTGACGAGCACATGGCGCACCCTGGGTGGACGCTGCTCTCCCGCAGCAAGGTCAACCTGCTGGGACTGACCACGCTGGTGCATCTGAAGAATCAGCCGGCCGATTGATCACCTGCTGTTTTAGGTGTTTTATGGCTCCAGCGCTTGATGGACAAGCGCAAGCAGCTATGAATTCAGAAGCAACAGCGATCAATCCAGATCGTTCACCAGATCCGAATCCACGCCCTCGCCCGTGACCTCGCGCGTGGCCACGGCCTGCGCCGACAGCCAATCGGCGAACGCCTTCACCTCGGGCCGCTGCGCGCTGCGCGGCGCCAGCAGCAGCCAGTAGGCCATGGGCGAATGCAGCCGCGTGGCGGGAAAGACTTCCACCAGCTCGCCGCGCGCCAGGCTCTCAGCCACCAGTGGCGGGCGCGCCAGCACGATGCCCTGGCCCGACAGCGCGGCCTGCGTCATCTGGTAGGCGTAGTTGAAGCTGAGCCAGCGCTTGGGCTGCGCGCGCGCCATGCCGTGCGTGTCGAGCCAGCGGCGCCAGGTCAGCCATTCGAGGTGCGGGGTGTACGCATCGGCGGCCTCGATCAGCGTGTGGCCCAGCACGTCGGTCGGCTGCTTCAGCGGCGGCCCGCTTTTCAGCAGCCACGGGCTGGCCATGGGCGTGACCGATTCGCCAAACATGCGCAGCGCGCCGGGTGGCATGCGCTCGGCGCGCGCGTAGCGCACCGCCACGTCGACGTCGGTCACCTCCAGGTCGACCGCGACGTCGCTGGCGTCGACGCGGATGTCGATGTCGGCAAATTCGCGCTGAAACGCCTCCAGCCGAGGAATCAGCCACATCGACGCGAACGAGGCAAAGGTGGTCACCGTGACCTGGCGGCGCCCGGCGCTCTGGCGAATCTGCCGCACCGCGGTGTCGATGCGCGGCAGCGCTTGCGCCACCGCCTGCAGCAGCTGCATGCCGGCCGCCGTCAGCTCTACCGCGCGCGTGTGGCGCAAAAACAATGGCACGCCGACTTCTTCTTCCAGCGCCTGGATCTGGCGGCTGACGGCCGATTGTGTCAGCGCCATCTCCTCGGCCGCCAGCCGGAAGTTGAGGTGCCGCGCCACCGCGTCGAAGGCGCGCAGGTGGCCGGCCTGGATCGGGCGCGAGCGCAGGTGGGTTTGTGAATGCTGCATGTCGATTGATGTGCGAACGGCATCAATAGCCTCGCCCGATTTCATTGGACTGTCAATGCGCGCCAGCGCACCATGGCGTCACCGATTGATGTCGAAACAACAGACGGAGCCGATCATGAACGCACCCGAGAACACCTTGTCGCGGCTGGCCCTGGCGGCGGCCGCCCAGCCCCTGCACACGGTGGCGCCCGGCCAGGCGCTGGCGCTGCGCCCGCGCCGCGCGGGCGAGCTGTGCATCGAGCGCGGCGCGGCCTGGGTCACCTTCGACGTGCCGGCGCGCGGCGCGCCCCGCGGGCCGCTGGGCGATCTGTACCTGCCCGCCGGCAGCCGCCTGGCGCTGGCGCCGGGTCAGCGGCTGGTGCTGGAGCCGATCGCCCCGCGCGCTGGCCAGCCGGCCGCGCCGCTCAGCTTGCGCTGGCGCCAGGCCGGCGCGGCGCCCGACCGCGCCGACGCGCCAGCGCGCGTGCCGGCGCCGCACGCGGCCGTCGCCTGCGGCTGAGCGCGCTGGCCCCTCAAACGCGGCGCGCCGGGCGTGAGAATCGCTTGGCCGCGCCCGGCACGCGCCCTGGTTTGAGTTAGTCTTGCTGTCTGCCAACCGCGGCGCCGAATGCCGCACAGAACAAGGACAGGAGACGTTTGATGAGCAAGACCCTTTCGCCCGCCGAAACAGCGCTGCGCGACGCCGCGCGCGACTACCACCGCCTGCCGACGCGCGGCAAGATCGCCGTCACCCCCACCAAGCCGCTGTCGAACCAGATCGACTTGTCGCTGGCCTATTCGCCCGGCGTGGCCTACCCCTGCCTCGACATCCAGGCCGACCCGAGCAAGGCGGCCGACTACACGGCGCGCGGCAACCTGGTCGGCGTGATCACCAACGGCACCGCCGTCCTGGGCCTGGGCGACATCGGCCCGCTGGCCGGCAAGCCGGTGATGGAAGGCAAGGGCTGCCTGTTCAAGAAGTTTGCCGGCATCGACGTGTTCGACATCGAACTGGCCGAGCGCGACCCCGACAAGCTGGTCGACATCATTGCCGCGCTGGAGCCGACGCTGGGCGGCATCAACCTGGAAGACATCAAGGCGCCCGAGTGCTTCTACATCGAGACCAAGCTGCGCGAGCGCATGAACATCCCGGTGTTCCACGACGACCAGCACGGCACGGCCATCATCTCCTCATCCGCTCTGCTGAACGGTCTGGAGTTGGTGGGCAAGAAGATCGGCGACGTGAAGGTGGCCGTGAGCGGCGCCGGCGCGGCGGCCATCGCGTGCCTGGATGTGATGGTGGCGTTGGGCGTCAACCCCAAGAACGTGTTTGCCTGCGATTCCAAGGGCCTCATCTACACCGGCCGCGCCGGCGGCTTTGACGACAGCAAGGCACGCTACGCCCAGCCCGACACCGGTGCGCGCACGTTGGCCGATGTGGTGAAAGGCGCCGACGTGTTCCTCGGCTGCTCGGCGCCCGGCGTGTTGACGGGCGAAATGGTCAAGACCATGGCCGACAAGCCCGTCATCCTGGCGCTGGCCAACCCCGAGCCCGA
>JAGOVZ010000191.1 GCA_018060485.1 Ottowia sp.
GGCAGGAACAGGCCGTCCTGCTCGCCACGCCACAGCCGGGCCGCGTCCACCAGCAGGATCACGTCGGCCGGCGAAGCGCTGCCCTCGGCCTTCAGGCGCGCAATGATGCCGGCGTCGTCGGCGTCCACGCGGTTGATCTTGATGCCGGTGGCCTTGGTGAAGTTGTTGTACAGCGCCTCATCGGTGCTGTAGTGGCGCGCCGAATACAGGTTGACAACTTGTTCCTGCGCCTGCGCCGCAGCGCCCCAAACCAGCGCCAGCGCGGCGAGCGCGACCCATTGCTTTTTCATGCTGTCCGTTCCTTGATGAAAACCTTGAACAGCGAATCATAACGGTAACGAGAATGGTTCTCAATCGTGGAATTTGATCGAGCGCAAGCCAGCGGCGCATGATGGGCCGGCGCTTCGACCAGCTCAGCGCGAATGGCCTTCAAATCCGGCCGGCGAAGCACGGCTGGCGCGAAGGGCGAAAAAAGCAAGGCTTCAATCCAGTGGCCGCGGAGCAGGCCATTCCGGGACACCACGGAACGGGCTTGGCCCGGCCGCTGGTGTCGTCCCCTGAGGGATGGCGGCCGCAGGCCGACTCAGGGGGAGCGTTTTCTCGCAAAAAAAGGGCCGATCTTGCGATCAGCCCTTGAAGGGATCCCTGAACCCGAGGGTGTCGAAAGGATCCGAGGAGACAAACGGTTGGCGTCTTGCCCAGTCGCCAAGGCAAAACCTGCTTGGTGCAAATCAGGCTTTGCTTTGACGACTTTGCCGACACGGGGCCGGCAAAGTGCGTTTTCAGCTTATCGGCTCACCGGATGGACAGGCGCCCATCCCTGGCACGATCAGCGGGCTGCTTTTTTGGCAGCGGCGCCGGCGTTCTTGGCAGCGGTCGTGGCGCTGGTGGTCACGGCGTTGAAGTTGGCTTCAGCGACGTCAGAGGCTTGCTTGACAGCCTTCTGCACCGACTCAAACGCGTTGTTGGCGGCAGCCACGGCGCTCTTCATCATGGCGACGGCGGTCTCGGAGCCAGCGGGGGCGTTCTTGGCGGCGTTGTCCACCAGGGCGGCGAACTGGGCCTGGCCTTCGGCAACCTTGCCTTCGAAAGCCTTGCTGAACTCGGCGCTGGTGCCCGAAGCGATGTCATACAGGTGACGGCTGTAGGCAGCGGCTTTCTCGGCCAGGGGCTGGAACATGCCGGCTTGCAGGGCCAGCAGCTCTTGCGCGTCTTTCACCGACAGCACGGCTTGCGTGTGGTTGGCGGACTCGGCCAGGGCAGCCTTGGTGGCTTGCAGGTTCAGCTCGACCAGCTTTTCCATGCCTTCGAAAGCCTTGGCGGTCAGGCCGTACAGCGTTTCCATGTTGGCTTTTTGCGAAGCGACGAGTTGTTCGGGTGTCAGCATATTCATCTCCTGGAGAATGGTGGAAAAAGGAAAAGGGTTACTTCTTTCGGTAGCCGCTCCTGAACCACTTGTTTTGTTGCAGTGCAGCATGGGACGAATTTTAGGCGCTATCGATCCGATTGCAAGCCAATTTGGTGCGGCGCAGCATTTTTAGATGCAAGGTTCTAACTCCTTCAGTGCGCGCTGATGAAGGCTTTCTACGCGACTCAGTTCGTGCTGCCGCTGCCGCCGGGGCACCGCTTTCCGATGGGCAAGTACCAACGCCTGCGCGACCGACTGGCGCAGGAATGCCCCGGCCTGGTTCTGGATCAGGCCGAACCCACCGCCGACGCGGACCTGTCGCTGGCGCACGCACCGGCCTACATCGACGCGGTGGCGCGCGGCACACTCACGCCGCGTGCGCAGCGCGAAATCGGCTTTCCGTGGAGCGAGGCGATGGCCGAGCGCGCGCGCCGCTCGGTCGGCGCCAGCGTGCAGGCCGCGCGCGTGGCGCAGCGCGAGGGCGTGGCGGCCAATCTGGCCGGCGGCACGCACCACGCCAGTGCTGATGCGGGCAGCGGGTATTGCGTGTTCAACGACATCGCCGTGGCCGCGCGCGTGCTGCAGCGCGAGCAGATGGCCGCGCGCGGCCTGGCACGGCCGCCGCGCGTGGCCGTCATCGACCTCGACGTGCACCAGGGCAACGGCACGGCGGCCATCTTTGCCGGCGATGCCAGCGTGTTCACGCTGTCGCTGCATGGCGAGAAGAACTTTCCGTTCCGCAAAGTGGCGGGCGATCTGGACGTCGGTCTGCCCGACGGCACGGGCGATGCGGCCTACCTCGACGCTCTGGATTTGGCTCTGGTCGAACTGGACAGCCGTTTTCGCCCCGACGCCGTGTTCTACCTGGCCGGCGCCGACCCGCACGAGGGCGACAGGCTGGGGCGCCTTAAGCTCACGTACGACGGCCTGATCGCGCGCGATCTGCGCGTGTTCGACTGGGCCTGGCGCCGCCGCCTGCCGCTGGCGCTGTCGATGGGCGGCGGCTACGGGCACGACATTGGCACCACCGTGCAGGTGCAGATCAACACCTTTGGCGTCGCGCTGCAGTATCGGCAGCGCTGGCAAAATGCGCGGCCATGAGTGCCACCCGCCCCGCGCCCGAGCCCCGCGACGCCTACCGCGCGTTTCGCCCCATCACCACCCGCTGGATGGACAACGACCAGTACGGCCACGTCAACAACGTCATCTACTACAGCTGGTTCGACACCGCCGTCAACGCGTACCTGATCGAGCAGGGCGCGCTCGATACCGCCGCCGGCACCACGATTGGCCTGGTGGTCGAGACGCAATGCCACTACTTCGCGCCGCTGTCGTTTCCGCAGACCATTGACGCCGGCATCCGCGTGGCGCACATGGGCAGCTCCAGCGTGCGCTACGAAGTCGGCCTGTTTGCCGCCGGCGCGCCGCAGACCGCCGCCAAGGGCCATTTCATCCACGTCTACGTCGATCGCGCCACGCAGCGCCCGGTGCCGCTGCCCGCCGCCTTGAAAACCGTTCTGGAGCAACTGAAATGAGCCAGGTCAACGCCGCCGTTGCCGATCCGGCCAGCGTCGACGCGGCCATCGAAAACCGCTTCTCGGCGCGCGCCTTTTTGCCCACGCCGGTGCCGCGCGAGACGTTGGAAGACATCCTGCGCGTGGCGCGCCGCGCCCCCAGCGGCACCAACGCCCAGCCGTGGAAGGTCTACGTGCTGCAGGGTGCCAAAAAGGACGAACTGGTGCAAAAGGTGTGCGCCGCGCACGACGAGCTGCGCCAGCACCCCGAGCTTGAAACCAAGTACCGCGCCGACTACGACTATTACCCGCGCCACTGGGTCGACCCCTACCTGGCGCGCCGACGCCAGAACGGCTGGAGTCTGTATGGGCTGCTTGGCATCGGAAAAGGCGACAAGGACAAGATGCACGCGCAGCACCAGCGCAACTTCAGGTTCTTCGACGCGCCGGTCGGCCTGATGTTCACGCTCGACCGCGTGATGGGGCGGGGCAGCCTGGTCGACTACGGCATGTTCCTGCAGAACATCATGGTCGCGGCGCGGGCGCGCGGCCTGCACACCTGCCCCCAGGCGGCGTGGAACGACTATGCGTCCATCGTGCTGCCGCACGTCGGCGCCACGGCCGATGAGATGCTGGTGTGCGGCATGTCGCTCGGCCATGCCGACGAGGCGGCGCTGGTCAACACCTACTCGACGCCGCGCGAGGAGGTCGCCAGCTTCACGCATTGGGTCGAATAGTCGATTTTCAGGTCAATTTGCCTTCCATCCGGCGCCCAGCAAGCGCGAGCAGCTATGTTGTCTGTAGCAACCAGAGGCGCCGCAGCAGCCGGTAACCAGCGCGCTACACTGCCACGACCAGCGCCCGCCCGAGCCGCGGCCGCGTGACGACGAGAGAGACAACCATGCCCGGCATCATCCAGAGCCTGCTCGACACCGACCTGTACAAGTTCACCATGATGCAGGCGGTGCTGCACCAGTTTCCGGGCGCGCAGGTCGAATACAAGTTCAAGTGCCGGTCAGCCGGCGTGCAACTGGCGCCCTACATGGACGAGATCCGCGATGAAATCCGCCAGTTGTGCGAGCTGCACTTCACCGAAGACGAGCTGGCCTACATGCGCGGCATGCGCTTCATCAAGAGCGATTTCGTCGACTTTCTGGGCCTGTTCAAGCTCAACCAGAAGTACATCGACCTGACGGCCTTGCCCAATGGCGAGATCGACATCCGCGTGCGCGGCCCCTGGCTGCACACCATCATGTTCGAGATTCCGGTGCTGGCCATCGTCAGCGAGGTCTACTTCCGCAACACGCAGCCGGGGCTTGACCTGACCGAGGGCCGCCGCCGGCTGCAGGACAAGATCGCGCTGATGAAGGGCGTGCACGATTTGAAGATTGCCGATTACGGCACGCGCCGGCGCTTTTCGCTTGAATGGCAGCGCGAGGTGTTGCAGACCCTGCAGGCCGATCTGGGCACCGGCCCCGACGGCCAGCTCACCGGCACCAGCAACGTGCTGTTTGCCATGGAACTGGGCATGCGCCCCATGGGCACCATGGCGCACGAATACCTGCAGGCCTGCCAGGCGCTGGGCCCGCGCCTGCGCGACAGCCAGGTGTTCGGCTTCGAGAAGTGGGCGCAGGAATATCGGGGTGACTTGGGGATCGCGCTGTCCGACGTGTACGGCATGAACGCCTTTTTGCGCGATTTCGACATGTATTTCTGCAAGCTGTTCGACGGCGCGCGGCACGATTCGGGCGACCCGTTTCAGTGGGGCGAACGCATGATCGAGCACTACCAGGCCAACCGTGTCGATCCGCGCAGCAAGGTCATCATCTTCAGCGACGGCCTGACCATTCCGCGCTGCATCGAGCTGCACGAGCGCTTTCGCGGCCGCATCCAGACCGCCTTTGGCGTCGGCACCAACCTGACCAACGACCGCGGCCCCGACGCGCTGCAACTGGTGTTGAAGATGATCGAATGCAACGGCCAGCCGGTGGCCAAGATCTCGGACACGCCGGGCAAGACCATGGTGGAGGACGAGGGCTACCTGGCCTACCTGCGCCAGGTGTTCGACCTGCCCGC
>JAGOVZ010000043.1 GCA_018060485.1 Ottowia sp.
GGCAAGTCGCTGCACGAGGACTACCACGGCATGAGCGGGATCGACCTGAACCGCGCCGGCACGCCGCTGTTGGAAATCGTGACCGAGCCCGACATGCGCTCGTCCGCCGAGGCCGTGGCTTATGCCAAGGAACTGCACAAGATCGTCACCTGGATCGGCATTTGCGACGGCAACATGCAGGAAGGCAGCTTTCGCTGCGACGCCAACGTCAGCGTGCGCAAGCCCGGCGACAAGCTCGGCACGCGGCGCGAGATCAAGAACCTGAACAGCTTCAAGTTCATGCAGCAGGCGATCGACTTCGAGATTCGCTGGCAGATCGAGCAGATCGAGGACGGCCACGCCATTCAACAGGCCACCGTGCTGTTCGACCCCGACACCGGCGAAACCCGTGCCATGCGCAGCAAGGAAGATTCGGCCGACTACCGCTACTTCCCCGATCCCGACTTGCCACCGCTCTGCATTTCAGAGCAATGGATCGAGGAAACACGTGGACAAATGCCCGAGTTGCCGCGAAAAATGGCCGAGCGCTTTGTGGCGGACTACGGTCTGCCCGAGTACGACGCGACGACGCTGACGCAATCGCCCGCGATGGCCGCGTACTTCGAGCAAGCGGCCCAAACCAGCGGCCAGCCCAAGCTGGCCAGCAACTGGGTGATGGGCGAAATCTCCAAGCGGCTGAACGCCGAGGACATCGGCATCGACGCCGCCAAGGTGTCGGCCGCGCAACTGGCGCAGCTCATCGGCCGCATCCAGGACGGCACCATCAGCAACGCCGCCGCGCGGCAGGTGTTCGAGGCGCTGTGGTCGGGCGAGGGCGCCGAGGTCGACGCCGTCATCGCCGCCAAGGGCTTGAAGCAAATGAACGACTCCGGCGCGCTGGAGAAGATCATCGACGAGGTCATCGCCGCCAATCCGGCCAACGTCGAGCAGTTCAAGGCCGGCAAGGACAAGGCCTTCAACGCGCTGGTCGGTCAGGTGATGAAAGCCAGCCAGGGCAAGGCCAATCCGGCGCAGGTGAACGAGCTGCTGCGCGCCCGGCTGGCGGGTTGATTGCTCTGTTTATGAGAGCTGCCAGCGCTTGCTGGACAAGCGCTGGCGGCTGATTTGATTCAAAGAATCAGCGCTTGGCGGGGGCTGCGGCATCCGCCGCCTTGGCCTGCCACAGCGGCTTCAGGCGCGCTGCTTCCTCGTCGAAGCGGGCGTTGATGCGGTTGCGCTCTTCCTGCTGGCCGGCAATGGCGCGCTGTTGCGCCTCGACGGCCTGCGCGTTGTCCTCGATGCCGCGGCGCACCTTGGGCGGCGCCTTCGACGGGTCTTTCTTGTAGAACTCCATCTCGTCGTCCAGCGCCTTGCGTTCGGCCGCCAGTTCGGCGATGCGGGCATTGGCGGCGTCGACCACGGTTTGGGTCTGTGCCATGGCTTCCTTGCGGCCGGCCTCGTGCGCGGCCTTGTCGGGGTAGCGCGTGATCAGCGCCTGGTCGCGCCGGATGATGTTTTGCGCGCGCTGGCGCTCCACCGCGGCGTCGCGCTCGCGCGCTTCACGCGCCTCGCGCTCGCTGGCCGTCATGGTCGGCTGGATCACGCGGCGCGTGGTGCCGCTGCTGTTGAGTTCGCGCTGCTCGCGGTCGTTGCAGGCCAGAATCGGCCGGTCGGACGTCAGGCGCCGGCCCTGGGCATCGACGCAGGTGTAGATGCTGGTGGTGGTGGTGGTTTGCGCCAGCGCCGCGCCGCTGCCCGCCACCAGCACGCACGCGGCCGCCAGCCAGCGCAGGGCGCGCGCGGCAGGGGCAAGGGCACGAAGAGGCGGCAAGCGGTTCATGTCAGTCAGTTAACGCCGTAGCGGGCCCGGTAGGCTGACACGGCTTCGAAATGCGGCAAAAAATTGTCACTCTGGCCCAGGTGCTGCAATAACTGCGCCAGACTGGCGATGGAAACCACCTGCAAGCCCAGCTTGTCGCGGACATATTGCACAGCCGACCAAGGGACGTCGGCGCCGTTCTCGGTCGCCTTCTCCTGCCGGTCGAGCGCGATGGCCACGGCGTGCGGCGTGGCGCCGGCCGCTTCGATCAGCGCAATCGACTCGCGCACCGCGGTGCCGGCAGAAATCACGTCGTCCACGATCAACACCCGACCACGCAACGGCGCGCCGACCAGCGTGCCGCCTTCGCCATGGTCCTTGGCTTCCTTTCGGTTGTAGGCAAATGGTTTTACTAATCCTAGCCGAGCCAGCTCCATCGCGACCCCCGCACCCAGGGGGATGCCCTTGTACGCGGGGCCGAAGATGACGTCGAATTCCAGCCCCGACTGCGCGATGGCCCGTGCGTAGAATTGGGCGAGGCGCGCCAGCTTGGCGCCGTCGTCAAACAGCCCGGCGTTGAAAAAGTAGGGGCTTTGCCGGCCCGCCTTGGTCTTGAAATCGCCAAAGCGCAGCACGCCGGCGTCGATGGCGAACTGCACGAATTCACCCGCCAACGCATCGCGGTCCGTGGTCATACAGGAAATCCCCTTGTGTTCAAACTCACCAGCCTGAACCTGAATGGCATTCGCTCGGCCACCACCAAGGGCGTCGAAGCCTGGCTGGAGCGGCACGCGCCGGATTGTATTTGCGTGCAGGAGATGAAGGCGCAGCACGCCGACATCGAAGGCCGTTTCGAGGTGCTGGCCGGCATGCGCGGGCACTTTCACCTGGCCACCGCCAAAAAGGGCTATTCGGGCGTCGGCATCTACACGCGCCACGAGCCGAGCGAGGTGATCGCCGGCTACGGCTCGCCCGAGTTCGACGAGGAGGGGCGCTACCTCGAGGCGCGCTTCGACACGCCGCAGCGAAAGTTCTCGGTCATCAGCTGCTACTTCCCCAGCGGCTCGTCCGGCCCCGAGCGGCAAGAGGCCAAATACCGCTTTCTGGCCGAGTTCTACCCCGTGCTGCACCGCCTGAAGGCCGAGCGCGACTTTGTGCTGTGCGGCGACGTCAACGTGGCGCACCAGCAAATCGATTTGAAGAACTGGAAGAGCAACCAGAAAAACTCAGGCTTCCTACCCGAAGAGCGCGCCTGGGTCACCCGCGTGATCGACGAGCTGCAACTGGTCGACGTCTACCGCCGCCTGCACCCCGAGACCACCGACGAGGCCTACACCTGGTGGAGCAACCGCGGCCAGGCCTACGCCAAAAACGTCGGCTGGCGGCTGGACTACCACCTGGCGACATCTGCCGTGGCCGCCGCCGCGCGCCACAGCGCGATCTACAAGGACGAGAAGTTCAGCGACCACGCGCCGATCACCATTGATTACGACCTGAAGCTGATTTGATTTGCTATTTTTAGCATAGCTTCTCGCGCTTGATGGACAAGCGCTGCAGGCCATTTTCATTCAAACTTCATGGCCTCGAATTCGCGAAGGGCTTCACACGCCGCGGCCATTCCGCCCTATAGTGGGCTGACTGGCCGGGCGCCCTTTCAATGCGCCGCCGCCACGCCAGGGAGCTCCAAGAAGCAACGCTGCCCTTAACGAACAGGAGGCACGTGCCATGTTTCCCCAGGAATGGAGACCCATCCTCCAATCGATGGTCCAGATCTACCCGCAAGGCTGCACTCTGGGGCTGATCGGTCGCTCGACCGACCTCGACACTTACGTCGTCAAGCGCACCGTGCGCGACCTCACGGCGCGCGGCTTCATCGCCCTGGATGCCAGCGACAAGGACGGCCGCATGCTGCGCCTGACCGAAGCCGGCATGGCCGTGGCCTGCGACCGCGCGGCCAATCCCGAAGCGCCCGAAGTGGTGAGCGCGCTGGAATTGGACGCGCTGCAGGAAATGTCGCGCTGCCGCGCCCAGCGCTCCGGCTTTGGCCGGCTGAACTGAGCGGCCCCAAGCGCCGCGCCCGCGGCGCATATTCAGGGCGGGGTGTTCACTTGGTGTAGAACACCCATCCCATGAAAACCGCTCCGCGCTACCTGACCGTTCCCGTCACGCCGTTTCAGCAAAACTGCTCCATCGTCTGGTGCCCTCGCACGATGGAAGCGGCCGTCATCGACCCGGGCGGCGATCTGCCGCGCATCGAGGCGGCGGTGCAGCAGCTCGGCGTGCAACTCAAGCAAATCTGGCTCACTCACGCCCACATCGACCACGCGGGCGGCACGGCGGAGTTGGCCGAGCGGCTCGGCTTGCCCATCGTCGGCCCGCACCCGGGCGATCAGTTCTGGATCGACGGCATCGCCGAGCAGGGGCGCATGTTCGGCTTTCCGCAGGTCGACAAATTCAGCCCCACGCGCTGGCTGCAAGACGGCGACACGGTGCAGGTGGGCGACTGCGTGTTCAACGTGCGGCATTGCCCCGGCCACACACCGGGCCACGTCGTGTTTCATTCGCCCGAAGCCGCGCGCGCCTTCGTCGGCGACGTGCTGTTTGCCGGCAGCATCGGCCGCACCGACTTCCCCGGCGGCAACCACGCGCAGTTGCTGGCCAGCATCCGCGAACGCCTGTGGCCGATGGGCGACGACACGGTGTTCATCCCCGGCCACGGGCCCGAAAGCAGCTTTGGCCAGGAGCGGCGCCACAACCCCTTCGTGCGCGGCGGCTGACGGGCATTTCGCACGCCGGCGTGGCGCGCGCGCTGCAGTGCAAGGACATGCCGCACGCGGTGCAGCGCAGGCCAAGCGGATGTGAATGGATCACAAACCGCGTGTTAGTCAATCACTGGTAGCGACCGAAAGCCGTGCCTAAACTTTCCCCCATGCCGCAACCCGGCCACGGAGGATGAAATGCAAGCTGTCGCTACAGTCAGGGAGAGGGAGAGAAACCAGGCACCCGTCGAGACCGCAAAGGCCGACGACCTGCACCCCAGCTTTTTGCTGCGGTTGCTGGACGAGATCGACTACGGGCTGGTACTGGTCAACGCACAAGGCCGGGTGCAGCATGCCAACCACCTGGCGCGCTACGAACTGGCCACCGGCCGCCTGCTGCACAGCGGGCCCGACGGCCAGATCGGCACCGCCGCCGCGCCGCAGACCGAGCAGCTCGTGGCCGCCATCCACGGCGCCGTGCAAGGCCGCCGGCGCCTGCTGTACCTGACGCATGGCGAGCACAACATGCCGCTGGCCGTCATCCCGCTGGTGCACGCGCTTGAAGGTCCGGCCAGCAGCGTGCTGCTGGTCATGGCGCGCCAGCGCGCCGGCGACAACCTGGCGCTGCAGATGTTTGCCCGCGAACACAGCCTGACGCCAACCGAGGAATCCGTGCTGCGCGCCCTGTGCGACGGCCGCGACGTCGACGAAATCGCCATCCAGCACGGCGTGGCCGAATCCACCGTGCGCACCCAGGTGCGTTCGCTGCGCGACAAGACCGGTGCCAACGGCATCCGCCAGCTGGTGCAGCGCGTGCTGGCGCTGCCGCCCGTGGTGCCGGCCCTGCGCGGCAACGGCAGCCCTCAGCGCGCGTCAGCCCTGAGCGGGTTTCAATTTGTATGATGGGGCATGCCCCCCGCCGTTGACGGCCCGCGTTCATCCCCTTCAACCGACGCCCTGCCGCCGCTGGCGGCCCTGTCTGCCCACGTCGAGGCGCTGGCCGCGCGCGGCGCCGAACGGCGTTTTCGCGCCGGTACCCTGATCATTCAGGAAGGCGAGCGCGGCGACACGCTCTACATCGTGCGCTCCGGCCGGCTGCGCGCCTTCGTGGCCGACAACAGCGGCAAGGAACTCACCCTCGGCCTGTACGGCCCCGGCGAATACGTGGGCGAGATGTCGCTCGACGGCGGCCCGCGCTCGGCCAGCGTCGAGGCGGCTGAAGCCACCGTGTGCGCCCTCATCTCGCGCGAAGATTTGCTGGCCTACATCGCCGAGCAGCCCGCGTTTGCGCTGGAGCTGATGGCGCGCCTGATCCGCCGCGCCCGCCTGGCGACCGACAACGCGCGCAGCATGGCGCTGGTCGACGTGTATGGCCGCCTCACGCGCCTGCTTGACCAGCTGGCCGAGCCGCCCGACGCCGACGGCGCGCGCACGCTGCGCGAGCGCCTGACGCACCAGCAAATTGCCAGCCATTTGGCCTGCTCGCGCGAAATGGTCAGCCGGCTGCTGAAAGACCTGGAAAACGGCGGCTACGTGGCCCAGCGCGAGCGCCGGCTGGTGCTGCTCAAGACGCTGCCGGCGCGCTGGTAGCGCTTTGTTTTTGATAGCTGCTCGCGCTTGATATACAAGCGCTGGAGCCCTGTTTCATTCCAAATTCCATTGGAACGGCAAGCCCCGCACCCGCCGCGCGCTACATCTTTCGGCCAATGCAGATTGGCCGTCGGTTGATGTAAAGAAGGCAAGCCATTGCGGTTAGCATGCCATCCATGTGCTTGCCGCTTTCCGCGTTATCCGTTAAGCGTTCGTGCCCGCCGGCGCCAAGGGGCTGAACGTGGGCGGTCGCCGTTTTTGCACCCATTGCGGGGCAGACTGCCGCGACACCGACCGCTTTTGCGCCGCCTGCGGCCAGACGCTCAGCGCCGCGCCCGCCGCCTGGGGCGAGGTCAAGCCCGCCACCATCCTGTTTGCCGACATCGTCGATTCCACGCGTCAGATCGCCGAGCTGAGCCCCGAGCAGGCCATGCGCCAGCTGCAGCCCGCCGTCGAGCGCATGGTGGCGGTGGTCGAGCAGCACGGCGGCACGGTGCTGCGCACGCTGGGCGACGGCATCATGGCGCTGTTCGGCGTGCCGCGCGCGCTCGAGCAGCACGCCGAGCAGGCCTGCCTGGCGGCGGTGCAGATGCAGCGCGTGGCCGGCACGCAGGGTGACGACGGCAGCCCGCGCCTGGCGCTGCGCATCGGCATCCACACCGGCAAGGTCGCCAGCGACCCGACCGAAGCCGGCGACCGGCGCGGCGGCGGCGCGCACGGCGTCGCCATTCACCTGGCCAGCCGCGTCGCCGCCCAGGCCGACCCCGGCCAGGTGCTGCTGACCGACGACACGCGCCACCTGCTGCGCCCCGGCCTGCTGGCCGCGCGGCCGGTCGGCGCCTGGCACCTCAAGGGCATCCTGCAGCCGGTGCCGCTGTTCGCGCTGCGGCTGGACGTGGCCAGCGCCGCCGTGCCCCCGGTCGCCAGCGCTGGCGGGCGTTTTCTGGGCCGGGCCGATGAGCTGGCGCAGCTCACCCATGCGCTCGGTCGCACGCGCGCCGGCCAGGGGCAGGTGGTGTGCATCAGCGGCAACGCCGGCCTGGGCAAGACGCGCCTGTGCGCCGAATTCGCGCAGCGCTGCGAACGCGCCGGCATGCGCGTGGTGCGCGTGCAGGCCCACCCCTTGAGCCACGCGCTGCCCCTGCGCCCGGCGCGCGAGCTGCTCGGCGCGCTGTGCCTCGACTGCCCGCCGGACTTGGCGCCGCCCGAGGCGCGCCGCCGCATCGACGCCGCGCTGGCCGAGGCCGGCCAGCCCAGCCCGGTCGATGCCTTCTTGCTGCACGAGCTGATGGGCGTGACCGACGACGACGCGCCGCCGCCCGCTGGCCTGCCGCCGTTTCGCGATGCGCGCCAGGTGCGCCTGCTGTCGCTCATCGCGCAACTGGTGCGCGCCGACGCCGCCAGCCTGCGCCTGCTGGTGGTGGACGACCTGCACTGGCTTGATGCCGCCAGCAGCCCCATCCTGGCCACCGTGGCCGAGGCGGTGGCCGACACCCACACGCTGCTGCTGGTCAACCAGCGCGGCAGCGCGCCGCCTTGGCCGCGCCTGCCGCACGCCGCCATGCTGGCGCTCGGCGCGCTGGCGCCGGCGGCGTTGCGCGGCATCGTGGCCGACCGGCTGTCGGCGCTGGCCGAGCCCGGCGCGCGCGCCACCACCATCGCCGCCGACGACCGCGCCGGCTGGGTCGACCGCGTGACCGAGCGCAGCCAGGGCAACCCTTTCTTTGCCGAAGAACTGGCGCGCCACCTGCGCCGCACCGGCGCCGACCCGGCGCGCTGGGCCGACGAACTGCCCGACAGCATCGACGGCCTGATCGCCGCCCGCGTCGATGCCTTGCCCGCCGCCGACAAGCGCGTGCTGCAGACCTGCGCCGTCATCGGCAAGCAGGTCGATGCCGCGGTGCTGGCGCGCGTGCTGCGCCCGGCGCCGGGCACGCTGGCCGGGGCGCTGCGGCGCCTGTGCGCGGCCGAGCTGCTGGCGCGCGCGCCGGACGGCACTGGCCTGCACTTCGCTCATCCGCTGATTCAGGAAGGCGCCTACGCCGCGCAACTGCGCACCCGCACGCAGGGCATGCACGCGCGGGTGGCCGAGGTCATGGAGCAGCGCTACGTGCGTGCACCGCGTGCTGGCGAACTGGCAGCGCTGATGGCGCACCACCGCGAGCAGGGGGGTGACCGGCTGCTGGCTGCTCGCCACGCCGTGCGCGCCGCGCAATGGCTGCGCGCTGGCGACGCGGCGCAGGTCATTGCCGCCTGGCGCAAGGTGATGACGCTGCTGGAAAGCGAGCCGGAAACCGAGGAGACGCGCCAGCTCAGCGCGCTGGCGGCTGGCCGCATCGTGTTTGTGGGTTGGCGCGGCGGCATCACGACGCAGGAGGTGTCGCAACTCGTCACCCGGGCGTTGGCGCAGGCCGCCGCAGCCGACGCGCGCCTGCCGCAGCTGCTGCACTTTGCCCATGCGCGCATGCTGCAGGCAAGCGGCGGCTCGGCCGACGATTACGTGCATGCGGTGCGGCAGGTGCTGGACATGCCCGACCCGCCGGGCGACACCGGGGGCCGTCGAGCGCTGCTGAACGTCGCGCTGTCGCAGGCCTACGGCTGGGCCGGCCTGCTGCGCGAGGGGCTGGCCGCCAGCGACGCGGCGCTGGCGGGGCTGCACCGCATCACGCCCTTCGACGTCGATTTCATCGGTTATGGCGTGTCGCACTGGGCGTGGAGCCTGCGCTCGCGCCTGCTGTTGCGCATGGGCCGCCTGGCCGAAGCCAAGGCATGCAACGACCGCGTGCAGACAATGCTGAACGACGAACCGGATGTCGTGATCCAGGGCATCTTTCAGACATTGCGCCTCGAGCACGACTGTATGCAGGCGCGCTGGCGGCGAGCCTGGGCGGACACGCAGCGGTTCGATCTTGCAGCGCGCGAGCGCAACGACTACCTGCGCATCTCGGGCGCCTACTTTCTGTCGTTGGTGGACATCGCGCGCCACCAGTACACCAGCGCTTGCGCGCGCTTGCACGATGGCTTGCAGCACGTGCGCCAGGCCGGCGTGGCGGTGGATTTCGAGCCCGAGATCGGCGTGCTGCTGGCCGAAGCGCTGGCCGCGCGGCGCGCCTGGCCCGAGGCCGCACGCGCCGCGCAGGAGGCCCACGCCGTGGCGCACCAACGCGCCAACCGCATCGCCGAATGTCGCGCCGCGCTGGTGCTGGCGCGCGCTGCGCTGCAGGGCGTGTCGGCGCCGAGCAGCGCTGCCGAGCCGGCGCCCCTTTGCTGGCTGACGCGTGCTGGCGAACTGCTGGACCTCACGGGCGCCGACTTCTGGCGCCCGGCGTGGCGCGCCGTGTCGGCACGCAGCCGGGCGTCGGCGCGCGCGGCTTAGGTCGGGCGCTGCGCGCGCATGCGGTCGGCGGCTTGCCGGGACTGCATGGGCAGCGAAATCACCAGGTAGTCCGTTTCCAGATAGTGCAGCGGGCGCGCGCCGGGGGTGATGAGCACCGGGCTTTCCTTGACCGGCTTGCCCTGCATGTCGTGCGAGGTGAAGAACACGGGCAGCGGCTCCTTGGCGGCAAAGTTTTCCACCAGCGCGTTGACGATCGCATCGCCCCCGTTCTCACCGTCGCGGTTGGAAGGGTGCTTGGCCAAGCCCTCGATCAGCGTCAGCCAGCGCTGGCGCACGGCGTTGTTGCCCGCATTCAGGTTGAGCGCACGCATGCTTTGCTGCAGCGGCCGGCCTTTCTTGAAAATGGCGAATTCCTTTTGGATCTCGGCCATCTCGGCGATGCCGCCGTACAGGCTCTCCCCGCCAAGGTCGGGCTGTGCCGGCGCAAACCGCTGGTTGAGTTGGTCCAGCAGGCTGGGAATCTGGATGTCGGCATACGCCATGAAATAGCCCACGGTATCTCTCCTCTGATCGCGGTGGTGTTTGAAAGGTGCAAACTTTTGCATGCGCCGCAAACCGGCGGCAAGCACAAACGGGGTAGCGTCCCAGCGCCCGCGAATTGTTGATAAAAAAGACCTCCAGCGCAAGTCTGACAAGCGCAAGCAGCTATCAAAACAATAGAAATGGCAGCTGCGTCAGTGGGCGGGCCGCACCAGCAGCGTGTATTCCGGCAGCCCATAGCCGCGCAACAGCGTGACTTCAGCGCCCGCTTGCGTGTCGGCGAGGTGGGCCAGCCAGCGTTCGGCGGCCGGGCGGTACAGCTCGGGCGGGCTGGCCTGGCCGGGCGCGGGCGGGGCGATGAAGTTGACGGCGTAGCCCAGCCGGCTGTGGCGCTTAAGGTTGTCCAGCGTGCCGGCCACCAGCGCTTCCCATTCGGGCAGCGGGCAAGCCAGCTTGACGTTGAAGATGCCGCTGGCCAGCGAATAGTCGGCCAGGCGCACGGCGCCTTCAGCCACCTCGAAGGCGCAATCCGCCCGGTGGCGCCAGCGGCGGCGCGCGGCGGCGACCATGGCGGGTGATACGTCGGTGCCCAGCAGGTCGATTTGCGCGCGGCGGTGGCGGCGGCTCAACAGCGTGCGCAGCGCGCCGTAGCCGCAGCCGACGTCGTTGAGCGAGCGCGGGGCCGACAAGTCGCACACTTTCAGCAGCTGCACCAGGCGCAGTTCCTGGTTCAGCCGGTTCGGCCAGTCCACGCCCAGCGGCATGGCGCCAAAGCGCTGCAGGGTGCCGCTGTAGTAGGCGCTGACGGCGTCGAGCGGCGAGGTCGGCACGCGGGGGCGGCGACGTCAGCGCGCGTCCATGGTGCGCCCGACCGGGGTGTCGAAGCGCGGCTCGCCGCTGGGCGCTGGCACTTGCGTGGGCGCTGGCGCCGCAGCGGCGCCGCGCCGCGCCTGCCGGTACAGCCCTTCGACGCGCGGAATGCTGTCTTGCAGCCGGCGCGTGCGGTCGGGCCCGCTCGGGTGGCTTGAGAAAAAACTGGTGCCGCCCTGGCGCTGGCTGGCGGCGGTCATTTTGTTCCACAGGCTGACGGCGGCATGGGGGTTGTAGCCGCCGCGGGCGGCGATTTCCAGGCCGACCAGGTCGGCCTCGGTCTCGTCGTCGCGGCTGTACTTGAGGGCGGCCAGCTGCGAGCCGACGTTGGCGCCCAGCTGCCCCAGCTGGCCGAGGCCGAACAGCGAGGCCGCCACTTCCAGCCCGAGGCTGGTGGCGGTGGTCTTGGCCATGCGCTCGCGCGCGTGTTCGCGCAGGGCGTGGGCCATTTCGTGGCCCATGATCATGGCGACTTCGTCGTCGCTCAGCTTGAGCTGATCAAGGATGCCGGTGAAGAAGCCGATCTTGCCGCCCGGCATGCAGAAGGCGTTGATCGACTTGCTGTTGAACAGGTTGACTTCCCAGCGCCAGTTGCGCGCGCGCTCGTTCCACTGCGCGGTGTAGGGGATCAGCCGCTGCGCGATGGCGCGCAGGCGCCGCAGCTGCGGGTTGCCGTCGCCGGCCAGCAGGCCCTTGGCGCGCGCTTCGGCCAACAGTTGCGCGTATTGCTGCTGCGCCGCCTGCTCCAGTTGCTCGGCCGGTACCAGGTTGCGCATGCTGGACGAGCGGCCGACATCGACCTGCGCCAGCACCGGCGCGGCAACGGCGCTGCCAGCGGCCAGCAGAAAGGCGCGGCGGGGCGACCACAGCGGGCGGTCAGCGGCGGCGGGGTGCAAAGTCTTGGCGTGGCAAATCCAGCACATGGCGGGTGAATAATAGGGCGGATGAACAGCCGCAAGATACCGCAGTGCCGCCCGCTCGCCACCCCGCTGGCGGCGCAAACGGGTGCAGTCCTTGTCTGACAGCGCCGCGGCCACGCCCGCCGCCGCACCGCCGGCCGAGCGCCGGCCGTCGTGGCTGGCCAGCCTGAAGATCTACCTGCAGCCGACCAGCCTGCGCATGCTGGCTTTGGGCTTTGCGGCCGGCTTGCCCTTGCTGCTGGTGCTGGGCACGCTCTCATTTCGATTGCGCGAGGCGGGCATCGACCGCAGCACCATCGGTTATTTGAGCTGGGTCGGGCTGGCCTACGGCTTCAAGTGGGCGTGGGCGCCGCTGGTCGATCGCGTGCCGCTGCCGGGGCTTAACGCGTGGCTGGGGCGGCGGCGCAGCTGGCTGCTGTTGTCGCAACTGGGCGTGGCGGCGGGGCTGGTTGGCATGGCGCTGGCCGACCCGCGCGCCGGGCTGACGGCGGTGGTGTGGTGCGCGCTGGCGGTGGCGTTTGCATCGGCCACGCAAGACATCGCGCTGGACGCCTACCGCATCGAATCGGCGCCGACCGAGCAGCAGCCCGCGCTGGCGGCCAGCTACCAGACGGGTTATCGCCTGGCCATGATCTGGGCCGGCGCCGGCGTGCTGTGGCTGGCCGCGCGCGCGCAAGGCGGCACGGCGGGTTACGACAACCACGCCTGGCAAGTCGCCTACCTGGTCATGGCCGCCAGCATGGCGCTGGGCGTGCTGACGGTGCTGCTGTCGCCCGAGCCGGCGCCGCGCGTGATTGCGCCGGCACGCAACGCCGCCGAATGGGTGCGCTCGGCGCTGGTCGAGCCGTTTGCCGACTTCTTCAAGCGCTACAAGTGGCAGGCGGCGCTGATCCTGGCGCTGATCGCCGTCTACCGCATCAGCGATGTGGTGATGGGCATCATGGCCAACCCGTTCTACGTCGACATGGGCTACACCAAGGACGAGGTGGCGGCGGTGACCAAGATCTACGGCGTCATCATGACGCTGGCCGGCGCCTTCGTTGGCGGCAGCCTGGCGCTGCGCTTTGGTGTCATGCGCATCCTGATGCTGGGCGCGGGCTTAAGCGCGCTGACCAACCTGCTGTTTGCCTGGCTGGCCGGTTATGGCCACAGCGTGCCGGCGCTGATCGCCGTGGTGTCGGCCGACAACCTGGCCAGCGGCATCGCGTCGGCGGCGTTTGTCGGCTACTTGAGCAGCCTGACCAACATCAGCTACTCGGCCACGCAGTACGCGCTGTTCTCGTCGCTGATGCTGATGCTGCCCAAATTCATCGCCGGCTTTTCGGGTGATTACGTCAACGCGTTTGGCTATGCGGGCTTCTTCACCAGCACGGCGCTGCTGGGCTTGCCGGTGCTGGTGCTGGTGGCGTTGGCGGCGCGGGCGCAGCGCGCCAAAATTGAATGAAAAACGGCTCTGGCGCTTGCCTATCCAGCGCGAGCAGCTATGATTTGTGTAGTAACCTGGCGGCGCGACGCAGCGCGGTTTACTTATCTTTACCCCCGGTTCAAGCGGACCCTGCCGTGGGCGGCCATCATGGCTGGCTGCACCGGGACTGAAAGGAGCGCATGAGCACCCAACACCTGCTGATGATCGAGGACGACGCCCGCCTGGCCGCCATGGTGGGCGAATACCTCACGCAGTCGGGCTTTGTCGTCACGCACATGCCTGATGGCGAATCGGGCCTGGGCGCGCTGCAGGACAAGCCGGTCGACCTGGTGGTGCTCGATCTGATGCTGCCGGGCATCGACGGCCTGGAAGTGTGCCGCCGCATCCGCGCGCTGCCGGGCGACGCGGCGCGCGTGCCGGTGCTGATGCTCACCGCCAAAGGCGACCCGATGGACCGCGTGGTCGGCCTCGAGATCGGCGCCGACGACTACCTGCCCAAGCCGTTTGAGCCGCGCGAGCTGCTGGCGCGCATCCGCGCCGTGCTGCGCCGCCACCAGGGCGGCGCAGCGCCCGAGCACAAGCTGATGCGCTTTGGCGCGCTGGAGATCGACCGCGACGCGCGTGTCGTCAGCGTGGCCGGCCAGCCGGCCGAGCTGACCAGCTACCAGTTTGATTTGCTGGTGACGCTGGCCGAGCGCGCCGGCCGCGTGCTGACGCGCGACCAGATCATGGAAGCCGTGCGCGGACGCGAGCTGGAGGCGTTTGACCGCTCGATCGACGTGCACATGGGGCGCATCCGCGCGGCCATCGAGCAGGATGTGAAGAACCCCAAGCGCATCCTGACGGTGCGGGGCGTGGGCTATGTGTTTGCCAAAAACCAAGAATAGCCCCCCCCTGAAACGCGCTGCGCGCGTCTTCCCCCAGGGGACAACGCTGGCGCTCGCGGGGACCCCGAGCGCGGCGTTACCGCGTGGCCTGCTCCGCGGCCTTTTGATGATGCTGCTGCCTCTCCCTCTGGGAGAAACGATTGAGAATGAAACAGGGCTGCAGCGCTTGTGGGGCAAGCGCGAGCAGCTCGTTTATTAATAGCAATCGCTCATGACCACCCCCCTCGCCCGCAAGCTCTACCTGCGCATCTGGCTCACCGTGGCCGGCAGCGTGGCGGTGCTCGGCCTGCTGGTCGGCTGGGCCTGGCACGTGGCCGACGAGCAGCGCGATCGCGAGCGCGAACGGCAATTGCCGCAACCGCGCGAGGTGCTGGTGCGCGATGCCGCCGGCGCCTTGATCGGCACCGCCGAGGCGCAGCCGCGCCGCGTGCCGGGCCAGGGCTTCGAGTTCGCCGTCACGCTGGACAACGGCCAGGTGCTGAACCTGCAGATGGCGCCGCGCCCCGGCCGTGGCGGCGGCCCCGGCCCGCGCCGCAGCGACCCGCCCTGGAGCTGGCTGCGCCCTCCCTACGGCTTTCAATGGATGCTGGGGCTGGCAGGGCTGGTGGTGATGGCGGTGCTTTTCCCCGTGGCGCGGCGCCTGACGCAGCGGCTGGAGGCGCTGCAGCGCGGCGTGCAGCGCTGGGGCGAGGGCGACCTGTCGGCGCGCCTGCCCGAGGGCGGGCAGGACGAGGTGGCCGACCTGTCGCGCCGCTTCAACGCCGCCGCCGAGCGCGTGCAAAGCCTGATGGCGTCACAGGCGGCGCTGCTGCAGTCGCAAAAATCGCTGCTGGCCAACGCCTCGCACGAACTGCGCTCGCCGCTGGCGCGCATCCGCATGGCGGTCGAGCTGTCGGGCACGCAGGGTTCGCCGGCGGCGCGTGACGAGATCCAGCGCAGCATCACCGAGCTGGACCAGTTGGTGGACGAGATCCTGCTGGCCAGCCGGCTCGACGCGCGCGAAGCCGACATCGGCACCGTGGAATCGGTCGACCTTATCGGCTTGCTGGCAGAGGAATGCGCGCGCGTTGGCGCGGTGTTCGAGCTGCCCGAGGGCACGGGCGAGGTCGTGGTGCCCGGTGTCGCCCGCCTGCTGCGCCGCGCCGTGCGCAACCTGCTGGAAAACGCCGTGCGCCATGGTCGACGCACCGGCCATGCGGAAGTGGTGGCGCAGTTGTCGCTGGAAGGCGGCTATGCGGTGCTGCACATTGACGACCGCGGGCCCGGCGTGCCGCCCGATCAGCGCGAACGCATCTTCGAGCCCTTCTACCGCCTGCCCGGCGCCAGCGAGCGCGAAGGCGGGGTCGGCCTGGGGTTGGCGCTGGTGCGGCAGATCGCTGCCCGCCACGGCGGCAGCGTGGCCTGCGACAACCGCGAAGGCGGCGGCGCGCGCTTCACGCTGCGGCTGCCAAAATCACCTGAAATTGGCCTGTAATTGAGACCTTTTCCACGCTTTTATGGCGCCATATCCCGCAAACAGGGGAGTGTACTGAAGGCTCCAAGTGTATACAGTTGTTTCCTATCAGCTGTCACACCGATTCAACGCCGGTCATCGCCGGGCGACATCGAAAAAGTCAGAAAAAGAACGCGGTATCAGCCGCTCTTGAACCGCCCGCCTCGGGCGGTTTTT